>NZ_JBILQX010000124.1:0-10589 GCF_044372965.1 Elstera sp.
CGATTTGATCTTCACCATCTTCACGCCGATCACGCAGGCCATTTTGGGGGCTCACGACGCGGCGGACCCTAGCAAGTTTATTACCGATATTCCGGTTGTGTTTAGCTCGGTAACAAATCCGGTTGCTTCAAAGGTCGTGCCCTCGTTGGAAGCGCCAGGGCGCAACTGCACGGGAACGCGCCATATTGCGCCGTTGGACACGCAGGTCCGCACGATCAGCCTGATGAAGCCGGTGAAAAAACTGGCGATTATCTATAACCCCGCTGAAAGTAACATGGTTGTTACGGCGGAGGAGTTGCGCACGCTGCAACAACCGCTCGGCTTCCAGATGCTGGATAAGCCGGTTCCGATGGATGCGGAAAAAAAGCCCAATGCGGCGGCGATTCCCGATCTGGTTCGGGCGGCGGCGCAAGAGGGGGCCGATTTTATCTATATCGGCCCGGATACGCTTGTGGGCTCGAACAACAGCAAGGCCGTTGCCGATACGGCTTTGGGGCTCAAGATTCCCACCTTCTGCGCAACGGAACTGCCCGTGCGTCAGTCCGAGATGCTGATGGGGCTCGTCAGCCGTGCCTATAACGTCGGCCGATTTGCGGGGTATAAAGCCAGCGAAATCTTGGTTGGCGGTAAGCCCGCGCAGGCGGTGCCGGTTGAAACGCTGAAGCGCTTCTCCTTCATCATCCGCATTCCTGTTGCGCAAAAGCTGGATCTATATCCGCCGATGCGCCTGCTCAATATCGCGGAAGTCATCACCTCCTAGGGGGGCGGCTGACCTATTGGGAATGGGAAATGGTGATTTCGTGCGCACAATGGCTAGATAGCGGGATTCTCGCGGCACCAAGCGCGCCGGAGAAGGGTCTACCGTTCCATTTCCGCCGTTTGGGCCAGGAGGATCGCGACGCGATTGTCGCGTTTCGCGCGATGGTTTTCGCCGATCTACCCGACCCGGATATGTATGTGCCGGAGGTCCCGGAGTTCGTTGATTGGCATTTGGAGGGGGAGCGCGGCTTTACCTTCGGCCTATTCATCGAAAACCAATTGGCGGCGGTCACGGTCTTGGGCCTCCCCAAGCCCGGCATGCCTAATTTCGCCACCGATCTCCCCGCGCCGCCGGCCAGTCTTGATGAGGTTGCCCATATCGCAAGCTCGATGGTCGATCGGCGGTTTCGCGGGTTTGGCCTGCAGCGGCGGCTTTTCAACTATCGGGCCGTAATGGCCTTTGGGGCCGGGCGGCCTTTTCTCACCGCGCGGGTGGCGCTCACCAATCCGGTAAGCTGGCGCAACATGCTGGGCTGCGGCATGGTTGTTGGACAGCTTTTGGTGATGCATGGCGATAAGCTGCGCTTTTTGTTCGTGCGGGACTTACGCCAAGCCCCCCTGGAGTTTGCCGGGCCCGAGCGGTTGGTGCCCCTGTTCGACGTTGACGCCCATCGCGCGGCGTTGGCCGAGGGGTTGCTGGGGGTTAGGCCTATGGCGCATGAAGGGGCATATGTGTTGGCCTATTCGCGCGCCATATAGCGACTAACCATTTGATTGTTAACATTTTATTATCATTGTTGCTACTTTTTACATACGATGGTATAGATTTGCACTCTATGGTATGGCCGCCTCAGAGCGGCCCATGAGGAGCAAACCGCATGTCCACCCCCTGCGCGCTGATTGTCGATCCCTATTCGACGGGTGTTCTCTTTGCGGGTTACTTGCGCCGCCGGGGCTATCGCTGCATCGCGGTTCAAAGCGGACCCTCCCTCGTCGAATCGCTCCTGCGTACCTATCGCCCCGGTGATTTTGAGGCGATGATCGCCCATACCGGCGACCTTGACGCGCTGATGGCGCAGCTTGCGGGCTATGATATTCGCTGCGTGCTGCCGGGGAATGAATCCGCCGTTGAACTGGCGGATGCGTTGGGGGCTCGGCTTGGCGTGCGCGGGAACGATACCGCCACAACGCGCATTCGCCGCAATAAATTCGAGATGATCGAACGGATTAGCGCCGCCGGTCTTCACGCCGCCCGGCAAAAGTTGGTGACGACGGAAGACGAGGCGGGCGATTGGGCCGCAGCGCACGAGCGCTGGCCGGTCGTCATCAAGCCGCTCGATAGCGCATCGACCGATAATGTCCACGTCTGCCACTCGGAAGCCGAGGTGCGCGACGGGTTCCAGCGGATTGTGCATTCGCGCAATCTGTGCGGGTTACAGAACACGCGGGCGCTGGTGCAATCGTACTTGGATGGGCTGGAATATGTGGTCAATACCGTCAGCCGGGATGGCCGCCATTACATTTGCGACATTCTGGAGTCGCGCAAACGCGCGCTGAATGGATCGCCGCTGATTTATGATTTCTACCGGCTATTGCCCCCGCACGGCCCGGTACAAGACCAATTATCGCGCTATATTATTGGCGTCTTGGACGCGCTCGAAATCCGCAATGGCGGCGGGCATGCCGAAATCCGCATGACGTCGGATGGACCGGCCCTCGTCGAAATCGCCGCGCGCGCAATGGGGCCGCTCGATTCCACAACCACAATCGCCGACGGCACCGGCCATGATCAGGCGGAGTTGATTGTCGACGCCCTGACCGACGGGGCGATGTTCGAACGGCTCGTCGGCCATGCTTACGCGATGAAGAAGCACGCAATGGTCGTGTATTTGCCGTCAACGGTGGATGGAATTCTGGGCGAGTTGCCGATTCTGAACCATCTCGATACGCTGCCCAGCCTAAAAAGCTATCAATTGATTCCCAAGATCGGCGGTCCTATTCAGCGAACGATGGATCTAACCTCGGTTCTCGCCAAAATCTATTTGGTGCACGAAGACGGTGCCCAAGTCGATCAGGATTATGCCAAAATCCGTGAACTGGAAGAAGCTTATCCACCAAAGATTGCCGTTGCTGCGTAAGGTTCGGGAATTGGAATTTAAATTCTTATAAAAACTGATCTATTCAACTATAGATCGAATATTGCCGGTGTAACATTAAAGTCATTTATTCGGCATCAACCTGCCGCGCCCGGTAAAGCAAACTACGCGCTCTATACCGTGGGGGCTGGAATGATGTTACGCTATTTGACCGTAGGTCTCGTTGCCGTTGGGCTGGCTGGCCCGGCGCAGGCCGACGAAATCACCTTAGCGGCCGACGCTTGGTGCCCCTATAATTGCGCTCCCGGCAGCGAGCGCCCCGGCTATATGGTCGAAATCGCCACCCAAGCTTTCGAGAGCGCCGGGCACAAGCTGATCTACAAAACGATCCCCTGGGCACGGGCTTTGGCTGAGGCCGAAGCCGGTAGGTTGGCGGGGGTGTTCGGGGCCTCGCCCGATGAAGCGCCGGGCTTAGTCTATCCCAAACTCCCACTCGCCCAGTCTCGTAGTGTTTTGCTCGTGCGTGCAGGCGATAGTTTTACCTGGACCTCGGTCAAATCGTTGGAACCCCATGCCTTAGGCATTATTCTGGATTATACCTACGGCGCGGTGCTGGACCCTTACATCAAAGCCAATCTCAAAAATACGAACCGCATTCAGGTTATGGGGGGCGACGAACCGCTCAAGGGCAATTTGCGCAAGCTTCTCGCCGGGCGCATTGGCGTGACGGTAGATGACGCGGCGGTGATGGCCTATGAAATCGCCGACCAGAAACTTGCCGATTCGGTCCGCATGGTCGATATGTCGGATGCGGCGAACCCGCTTTATATTGGCTTCGCCCCCAAACTGCCCCAGGCAGCGGCTTACGCCAAACGGCTGGATGAGACCGTTGCAAGGCTGCGCGCGTCCGGTGACTTGGAAAAAATCCTTGCCCGCTATGGGCTGCGCGATTGGGAGAGCGCAAAACCCGCCTCCCACCCGGTTGGCAGCTAGGGCCGCAGCGTCGCGGTCGCCAGTACCGCCCCGAACCCGACGAGCAGCGCGCCAAAGGCCCGGTCGATCCAGTGTCGGACCGCGAGCAGCCGCACTTGCAGAACTCCCGTCGAGAAGAACAGCGCGACCAGCGCAAACCAACCGATATGGGCGAGGGCGATGAACGCGCCGTAGCCAATTTGCACCGCTACGGGCGTGTTTGGCTCGACCACCTGCATGAACAGGCTAACGATGAACACCGTTGTCTTGGGGTTCAGCGCGTTGGTTAGAAACCCGGTGCGCAAGGCGGCACCGTCCCCCATCGGTTGGGCTGTCTCGCTTGCGACAGTGCCGCCGCTACGGCCGCGCAGCATCTTGATCCCGAGCCACACCAAATACGCCGCGCCGACCAGCTTCAGCACGGTGAACAGCAGCAGCGACTGCTGAATGACAAGGCCGATTCCCAGCAGCGTATAGGTCACATGCACCAACACCCCGCCGCCGATGCCGAGCGCGGTGAGTACGCCGGCCCGGCGTGAGCGCAGCAGACTATTGCGCGATACCATCGCAAAATCGGGTCCAGGGCTGATCACCGCCAGCACGGTGATCGCGATAACCGCCAGAAGTTCGGTCATGGGTCTCTCTCCTTCGCAAAAACTGTTATAGGTGATGTACCCGCACACAAGCGCACTGAAAAACGATGATTTCTGAGATATACAGTGAGCTAAATTCACAGATAAAGTCAGAGCGCCTGCCACCCTTGGGCGCGCTGCGCTGCTTCGAGGCGGCGGCGCGGCGGGAGAGTTTCAGTCAGGCGGCGGAGGAATTGCACCTCACCCATGGCGCGGTGAGCCGGGCCGTGCGCGCGATTGAAGAAGAATTGGGCGTTGCTCTCTTCGAGCGGCGCAACCGCCGAGTTTATCTGACCGATGCCGGGCGGGTGCTGCATCAAGCGGCGGCGGAAGCCTTTGGCGTTATCCAAAGTGCTACCCGCCGCTTGCGTCGCGATGCGCAGCACCGGCCCTTGGTGCTTTCCTGCGAGCCGACCTTGCTGATGCGCTGGCTTATCCCGCGCTTGCCGGGATTTTCGGAGGCCCATCCCAGCGTGTCGCTACGTCTCGTCGCGGGCGGTGGGGCGGTGGCGTTCGGCGAGGGGATCGATCTTGCCATCCGCCGCAACGATCATCCGGTGCTGCCGGGCACCTTTGCCGAGGCGCTGTTCGACGAACGGGTCGGCCCGGTCTGTGCGCCCGTCCAGCAGGCGCGGTTTTTCGACGGGGTGCGGGTGCATGCCGACGCTCCGCGCCTCCACACCCGCACCCGACCCGCTGCATGGGCTGCTTGGGCGCAGCGCGCGGGCGTCACGCTCCCGCAGGGGCCAGAGGCCCTGTTCGAGCATTTTTATTTGAGCCTTCAGGCCGCCGTTGCGGGCTTGGGTGTCGCCATCGGCCCCTATCGTTTGGTCTGCGACGATCTTGCGAGCGGGCTGCTCGTCGCCCCGCTCGGCTTCACCCCCGACGGCACCCACTATCACCTGCTCACCCCGCGCCCGATTTTGCCCGGAACGGCGGAAGCGCTGCTCTTAGCCTGGCTGCGGGAAGTTCAGTCTTAAAGCTGGGCGCGATGTGCCGGGTGAGTGGAAGCTTACTCGCCAGCACGCCTTTAGCGCGCCAGCGGGCGGTACTGGAGGGGCTCGGCCTTGCGCGATGATCGATTTTTCAAAGCCCGGCTTGCCCCCGGTGCAGGGGTGCGGTCAGGATAAGGTCCTCTTCTTCCCAGGAGCCGCCTATGTCCGACCTTTCCGCCTTTCCGATCACCCAGCGCTGGCCCGCCCAGCACCCCGATCGGCTTCAGCTTTACTCGCTACCAACGCCGAATGGGGTGAAAATCTCCATCATGCTGGAAGAGATCGGGCTACCCTACGAGCCCCATACGATCAACATCGGCCAGAATGAAACCTGGGGGCCGGAGTTTTTATCGCTGAACCCGAACGGCAAAATCCCGGCGATTCTCGATCCTAACGGCCCCGGCGGCCAGCCTTTCGCCCTGTTTGAATCGGGGGCGATTCTGGTATATTTGGCGGAAAAGACTGGCCAGTTTCTGCCCACCGACCCGGCCCAGCGCTATGAGACGCTGCAATGGCTGTTCTTCCAAATGGCCGCTGTCGGGCCGATGTTCGGCCAACTCGGCTATTTCCATAAGTTCGCTGGGCGCGAGATTGAGGATAAGCGCCCGCTGGAGCGCTACCGTGCCGAAAGCCAACGGCTGTTGGGCGTGCTCGAAACCCGGCTGGAAGGCCGAACCT
This sequence comes from Elstera sp., assembly GCF_044372965.1. NCBI lineage: Bacteria > Pseudomonadati > Pseudomonadota > Alphaproteobacteria > Rhodospirillales > Rhodospirillaceae > Elstera > Elstera sp. The sequence goes on from NZ_JBILQX010000124.1 coordinate 6,133, forward strand.
GGATTATGGGCGATGCGTATAGTATCGCCGACATTTCGCTACTCGGCTGGGTGCGCAACCTAATCGGCTTCTATGGCGCGGCCGACTTGGTGGATTACCCGAGCCTCACCCACGTTCCGGCTTGGCTTGCGCGCGGATTGGCACGTCCGGCGGTTCAGCGCGGCCTCGAAATCCCGGCGCGGCCGTAAGCGGCGATATGGTGCGGTCGGCCCCCGAGTTTCAGCTTCTGCCTTGCACTCTTCCGGGGGTGCGGGGGGTGCGGGCCGACACGCGCCACCAGTTCCCAAAACATTTCCACGAGAGTTTTGGCATTGGCCTTATCCATCGTGGTGGGCACAAATCGTTAAGCGGGCGCGGGATGGTCGAAGCCGGGCCGGGGCAGGTGATTACGGTCAACCCCGGCGAAGTTCACGACGGCCGCCCGATTGGCGAGGCGGGCCGCTTCTGGAGCATGCTGTATCTGACCCCTGCGGCGATGGCCGAGGCGGCGCGCGGGATTGATCCGGGCCGGTCGGGCGATATCGAGTTCACCCAACCCGTGCTGTCCCATGGATCGGTGGCGACAGGCTTGGCCCGAGTCTTTGGCGCAACCGGCGACGCTTTCGCGCAGGACGAGCGTCTGATCCTCCTCTTCGCGAGCCTCCTCGGCCGGAAATCGGAGACGATGGGCGCACTTCCCCCCGGCTTGCGCCATGCCCAAGCGTTGATCGACGCCGATCCGGGCGCGCCGCTCCAGCTCAGCGATCTGGCGGCGGTTGCAGGTTTGAGCCGCTTTCAAATCGTGCGCGGCTTTACGCGGTTAACAGGGCTCACGCCCCACGCCTATCTTGTGCAACGGCGCTTGCACCAGGCCCGCCGCCTGATGGCCGAGAGTCTGCCTTTGGCGGAAGTCGCGGCGGCGTCGGGCTTTGCCGATCAAAGCCATTTCACCCGGCTCTTTACGCGGCAGTATGGCGTGTCACCGGGAACCTTCGCCCGGGCGGTGCGCGCTTGATCTGCAATTTTCTTCAAGAAACCGAAGCGGCATGTGCGGTTAGCTGAGCCCTCGCGTTCACAGGGAGGGTCTAGGATGTTTTCTCACGCACCGGAGATTTGGGCGGATTTCCCCGAGCTTGCCGCGGGGGTGCTCACGGTCGAGGGCCTGCGCAGCGACAGCGAGATTACCCCGGCTTTGACCCCGTTGCACGCCCGCGCGCTGGAACGGTTGGCGGCAGGGCCGGAGGGGGAGTTTCCCGAAATTCAGGCGTGGCGGCGGGCGTTTGCCAAGCTGGGCGTAAAGCCGACCCAATATCGCTGCGCCAGTGAAGCCCTGTTGCGGCGCTTGCGGCAAACCGGGGAGGTGCCGACGATCCACCCGTTGATCGACCTGTGTAACACCGTCTCGCTCGCAACAGCCCTGCCGATTGCGGTTTTCGATCAGGCGTTGATTGAGGGCGCGCTGACGGTTCGGTTTGCCCAAGGCGATGAGCGGTACGCGGCGTTTTCGGGCGAGGTGGAAACCCCGCCTGCGGGCGAAGTCATCTTCGCCGACGCGGCCGGGAACGCCCACGCCCGCCGCTGGTGCAATCGCCAGAGCCGGGCCTCGGCCGTGACCTTGGGAACCGAACGAGCTTTGATTGTCGTCGAGGCACTCCATGCCGAGGCTGCGGCGGACGTTCAGGCGGCGCTCGACTTGCTGGCCGAATACCTCAGCCCCCGGGCGGTTAAGCCCGCTCGGCTTACCCAGAGCGCTCCCCTCTACCCATTCTAGGAAGGCATCCGTCCAAAATCGCCCCCCTCCGGCGTGTCGGAAAAATAGCGCGCCGGGGTGGTGCCGAAGGTGAGGCGAAAGGCGTAGGTGAAGCTGCTTGCGCTGTCATAGCCTGCTTGAAGCGCGGCATCGAGCACGGCTGCGCCCTCGGCGAGGGCTACCAATCCCACCAGTAAGCGCGCGCGTTGCCGCCAGGTGCCAAGGCTAAGGCCGGTTTCGCTTTGGAACAACCGCTCCAAGGTTCGTAAGCTCGCACCTGCCTCGGCGGCCAGGGCGGCCAGCGAGCGGGGGTCGGCGGGTGCGGTGCGCAGATGGTCGGCCAGGCGGCGCGCGCGCGGGTCTTGCGGGTCGGGCAGATGCACGGGCTCCTGATCGGCGGTGGCCAAACGGTCCAAAAGCACCTGAGCCAGCCGGTCTTCCGGGCCATCGGCGGGGTAATCCCAGGGGGCTTCGGTCTGCGCCAGAATCAGCGCTCGGAGGAGCGGCGATACACTGAAGACGGCGCAATTCTCCCATTCGGCGGGAGTGTGTATTAAGTAGAGCGTGCGCAGTTCTGCCGGACGCCCTAAAGCCACCCGATGCAGCAGCCCGCCCGGAATGCCCAAGGCCCGGTTCGGCGGCAACACCCAACGGCCGCGCGCCGTGATCACCGTCAGCGTGCCCGTAACGGCATAGATCACCTGTGCCCGCTCGTGGTGGTGCGTTTCACCTTCGCCGGGGGTGAGCGTGTCGGCAAGGCCGACGATGGGCGCACGCGCCGTATCGGGATCACGGATCATGACGGAATATCGATAGTTAATGGCAGTCGATCGATAACACGCCGGAAGCCCCCGGCGCTAGGGTGTGCCCATCGCATCCTGTTGTTCTGGAGACTGAAGATGACCAACTCTCTCGTTACCGCCGCCGCCCTCAGCCTGGGCCTTGTTGCCGGGGCCGCTCAAGCCGGGCAGTTGCATGTGTTCAAATCCGACGCCAATGGTTTTGATACCAAAACTTTCTGGTATGACGATGGCCGCGAAGTGACCGTCATCGACACGCAGTTCACCCCCGGTCTTGCTGAAGCTTTTGTGGCCGATATTCGCAAGCAGACGACATCGCCGATCCGCCGGGTCATCGTCACCCACCCGAACCCCGATAAGTTCAACGGCCTCAGCGTGTTCCATAAGCTTGGCGCAGTGTCGATTGCCTCGGCGGCAACGGCGCAGGCGCTGCCGGGGGTCGATACCTATAAGCGCTATTTCTGGGTGGAAATCGCCAAAGCCTTCACTGCCGAAACCTACCCGGCGCTGGCGCCGATCCAGCAGACCTTCAGCGGCTCCACGGTGATTAAGCTCGCCTCGGGCGAAACTCTCACCCTCACCGAGTTGAAGCATTCTGGCGTGTCCAGCACGCAAACCGTGGTGAAGATCGATGCCACCGGCGATCTGTTGGTGGGGGACTTGGTGCATCACGGCGCGCATGCGTGGCTGGAAGGCGGGATTGTCAACGGTAAGCCCAAGCCTGATCTCGCGGCATGGCGGGCGGCCTTGGCCGAACTTCCGGCCCTGGGCGGCAAGATCATCCACGGCGGGCGCGGCGCTTCGGCCCCCGTGGCAGAAGCGGTTGCGGCGCAAACCGACTATCTGACCGGGATCGAAAAACTCACCCGCGCCTATGTGACCGGCTTGGGGGCAAAGGCCAACGAACTTGCCGCGCCCGCAACCGCCGCCCCCCATTACGCCGCGCTGGAAAAGCAGGCCGCGGCGGCCTATCCGAACCGCGATCTGTCCTATCTGGTTGGCTACGGCATCTATGGTTTGGTCGATGCCATCCGCTAAGGTTTAGTTGGTCGGCGGCAGGAAACTTCCCGGCGCGGGGGCGATTTGTTTATGCGCCCCGCGCTGGATTTCCCAAACGGCGAGGCCGCGTTCGGTGCCGCCGTCCATGTTCAAGCGAAACAGCCCTTCCACCCCGGCAAAACCATTGGGATTGGTCAGGGTCGAGTCGGAGAAATTCGGCCCATTGGTGAGTTTGGCGATGACGGCGGTCAGCGCGACCGCGTCATAGGCGAGCGAGGAAATCCGGTTCGGCACCGTGCCATACGCCGCTTTAAATTTTTCCTCGAACGGTGCGCGCCCAGCAGGATCGGGGGCAGCGTACCAAGCGCCGACGAAGCCGGGTTCGGCCCCTAGGGAGGTGTCGTCCCACTGGGGCATGCCGACGAGGCGCACGTCTTTGACGTCGATATCGTAATAGGGAATCCACGGCCCCATCTGCTTCAAGCGCGACACCGAAAGCTCGCCAATGACCAGTACTTGATAGGAGGGCGGCGGCGGCGGATCGGCGCGGCGGCGGTCATATTCCGCCGTGCGCCGGATAATGCCTTGGAAGTCGGTCGCGTTGGCCGGATAGCTATCGGCGCGGACGAGGCTGCCGCCCGCTTGCGGCAGGCCGCGTTCCAGGCTGGCGGTAAGCTGGCGGCCAATCGGCGCATCGGGCACGAGGGCGGCATAGCGGGTTGCCCCTTTCTCCCGCGTGATGGCAATCACGCGTTGCAGCGCTTGCACCGGCGAGAGGCCGAGCACATAGACGCCGGTTTGCGCGACCGAGCGGTCGTTAGAGAAGCTGATGACCGATAGGCCCGCCGCTTTGGCAATCGGCGCAACCTCGGCCACTTGGGCGGCAAACAGCGGCCCGATGATGATATGCGCCCCGGCGGCAACGGCGG
>NZ_JBILQX010000148.1:0-9050 GCF_044372965.1 Elstera sp.
TATGACCGGCGCGATTTTCTTTCATGTCGTCAGCCCGCTGGGGATTGACCCGTACAATGATGGGGCGGATTTGTTTAAGAAAGCCTGCGCGGTATGGGTGTTGGGGCTTTTTATTGCCGTCCTGCGTCGGGACGATCTGATTGCTCTGTGGACATTGGTCCGCGCAAAACGCCTCGCTTCTGCTGGCTAAGGAGGGCTTCCCCGTGTCCGTCGCGCTTGAAAGCTTGGCCCTCGCGCCCGAAAAAGCCCAGGTGTCCCCGGCGGCACTGGCGATTCCCAAACGCACACGCGACCCCCGGTTGGATGTCGTGCGCGGGATTGCCCTATTCATTATCTTCATCGCCCATGTGCCCAGCAATTGGCTGTGGAGCGTGATTCCGGCCCGCTTTGGCCTGAGCGATGCCACCGATAGCTTCGTGTTCATCTCCGGCATCGCCTCGGCGATTGCCTTCGGCGGCACGTTTCTGCGGCATGGGTTTTGGACCGGGGCTGGGCGGATTGCCTACCGCTGCGCCCAACTGACCGTCGCCCATCTGTTCTTGCTGTTCGCCATCATCGGCGTTGCCTATCAGGGTGGGATTCTGACGGGGCGCGACCTCGTCGGGGCGTTAGGCGTTGGGCATCTGCTGGCAAGCCCCGCCCAGGCGATTTCCGAAGCTTTTTGGCTGCATTGGGTGCCCGCCTCGCTCGATATCATGCCGGTCTATATCGTGCTGCTGGCGATGGTGCCCGCCATGATGCTGCTGGAAAAGCTGGATCGGCGGTTGCCGCTGCTGGCCTCCCTCGCCCTCTACCTCGCCAATGCTGCCTTTGGCCTGGATCCCATCGCCGATAGTTCGACCGGGCGGCACTGGTTGCTGAACCCGTTCGCGTGGCAGGTGATCTTCTTCCTCGGTTTTGGCTTTAAGCGCGGGTGGTTGCCCGTGCCGCCCCGCTCGTTCGTACTGACGATCCTGGCCTGGGGCATAGTCGCGGTCGGCGTGATCTACCGGGTTCTGCCGGATGGCTTCGGCCTGGGCGATGCACCGCTCTGGCACGGTTTGGGCGCGCAGCTTGATAAAACCAACGTCGATCCCTTCCGCCTCGCCCATTTCCTTGCCACCGCCTATCTGCTGCACGGGTTGCTGTTGGCAAAGCCCGAGATTGCGCGCGCGCGGCTACTACGCCCTTTTGAGCGCTTGGGCCAACAGGGGCTTTCGGTCTTCGTCGGCGGGATGATCGCCGCCAATATCGCCGGGCTGATCATTCTGGAAGTCGGCGATGGGCTGATGGGGCAGATTATCATCAACCTCGGCGGCTTCTTATCCCTCTATGGCATCGCCCGGCTGATGAGTTGGTATAAATCGGCCCCGTGGGGCGCGAAAAAAACCTAACCGGCGCAGGGTTTCAGGTGGGGGCCAAGCCAGGCGAGCGCTTCGGTTAGCCCCTGCCGCCACGTACCCCAAGAATGCCCCCCGTCGATCACGCGCAACTCCGAGGCCAACCCCAAGCGTTGCGCTTCGATATGCAGCTTAGCGCTGCCGACCAAAATTGAGGGATAGTCATCGTCCCCCGCCGCAAACCAAAGGTCTGGGCGCGAACCCGACGCGGGCAAGCCCGCCAAGGTCAGAAATGCATTGGCGGCGTTATAGCGCGCGGGCTCCATCGGTTGACCGAACACCGCCCCGAACATGCGAAACCGCGCCAAAACCGATGAATCGGCATTCGGCGGCACCGGGTCAAACAGGCTACCCGAGAGGCTGATAATCGTGCCATAGCGGTCGGGGTGGCGAAGCCCCTGCAAAACGGCCCCGAGCCCGCCCATCGACAGGCCCGCCACCGCCCGGCCCGTCCGGCATGCTTGCGTGGGCAGCCTAGCATCGATTGCCGGAAGTAGATCATCGGAGAGGGTCGTCGCAATCGGCCCGAACGCCTCGCTATCCACATACCAGCTATTGCCGACGCCGGGCATCACCGCAAACAGCGGCGGAATCACCTTGGCTTTTATCGCGGTGTCCAGAATCTCGGCAATTCCGCCGCCGGTCGGCCAATCGGTCTCGTCGCCGCGCAGGCCGTGATAGAGATAGAGCACCGGCAAACGCCCTTGCACGGTCTGCGGCACATAAAGTTGGTAGGGCAGCGCCCGCCCCAGGCGAGGACTGTCGAGGCTCTCGGCGGTGATGCGCCCCCCTGCCAGCGAAGGAGACGCCAGCAGCACTCCCGCCAGCAGAAGGGCGCGCACCTTAGAACGCGCCGCGATAGGCCTCGGCATCGACCGCCGCCGCGATCAGGCTAAAACCGTCCGCCGCAAGCGCCCGCTCCAGCGCGGCCCCGAGCGCCCCGACACTCTCGACCGTCTCGCCCGCTCCGCCGAAGGCCTTCGCCAGAGCTGCATAATCGGTACGTCCCATCGCAACCCCGGCAGGCGCGAGACCGGCTTGAGCTTGCTTGAGCGCGATCAGAGCCAGGCTCACGTCTTGCACCACCAGCACGATCACCTTTAGCCCGGCATCGCGCAGGGTGCCAAGCTCGCCCAAGGTCATTTCCAGGCCGCCGTCGCCCATGATGGCCACCACCGGCCCCGGCACCCCGGCGCGCGCCGCGCCAATCGCCAGCGGCAAGGCCGCGCCCATCGTACAAAAACCCGCCGACTGCAAGACCGAGAGCGGTCGCTGTGCCTGCCAAATCTGGCTGAATAGAATCCGATGCGCGCCACTATCCACGGTCACGGTCGCGCTCTCCGGCAAGGCGGCTTGTAAGGTTGCGAACACGGCGTGCGGCCCCCACGCGGCGGGCGATGCGAAAGCGGCGTGAAGCTCGGTGCGTGCGGCAACAGCCTGCCCTGCGGCCCAGTGCGGCGGCGGCGCGCTTTTCCCTAACGCCCAGTTGAGCGCGGCAATCGTGCCGGGCAGCGGGCCGATGACCTGTTGGTCAACGCGGTGCATCCCATGATCGGCGGGATGGGCGGTGAGGTCGATCACCTGGGCCGTCGCCGGAAACGCATCGAGCCAGCCCGCGCGCATTTCGATGGGATCATAGCCGATGGTCAGCACCAAATCGGCCTTGGCGATCAACTCCAGAAGCACTTTATCCGCCTTCGGCGACAGGCCCGCCCCGCCAAGGCTAAGCGGATGATCTTCGGGCACCAACCCCTTGGCCTTATAGGTCGTGATCACCGGAATGCGCTGCTGATCCATCAGCAGCGTCACTGCCGCCGCAGCCCCGCAGCGCGCCGCCTCGAACCCCGCGAGAATGATCGGGTGGCGGCTATGGGCAATCTTATCGGCCACCGCGCGCAAGACGGGATCATCGCCCGCCGGAACCGGGTGCAGCCGGATCGGCGGTTTGACGGGATGGGACGCAGCGGGCGCGTCTTGCGCCGCCAGCACCGGCGAGAGATCGATATGCACCGGCCCGGCGGGCGCACGAACGGCGAGCGCAAGCGCCCGGGCAATCGTTTCCGCCGCGCCCTCCGCCGCCACTTCGAAACTGGCTTTCACCAGCGGGCGCAGCAGGGCGGCGTGATCGAGAATCTGATGGGTATAGCGCCCGCGCACGCTGGCTTCGACGATGCCGGAGATGACCAGCAGCGGCACCTGTTCTTGCTGCGCGTCGGCAATGCCGTTCACCGCATTGGCCAGTCCCGGCCCGAGCGTGGTGAGCAACAGACCGGGTGCCCCCGTGACCGCCGACGCGCCCACCGCCATCATCGCCGCCGCTGTTTCGTTCCGAGCTAGGGTGAAGGCGATTCCAGCGGCCTCCAGCGCGTCCAGCATCGTCACCACTTCGCCGCCGGGCATGCCGAAAGCGTGGCGGATGCCGTGGGCGGCGAGAGTTTGGGCGATCAAATCGGCAATGCGCATCTTAAGCCTCCGAAGGGGCGGTGGACCCGAAGGCTCCCCGCGCGGTGAAATCCTGAAGTTCCTCGGCGCTTAACCCCAGAAGCCCCGTGAGCACCGCGTGCCGATCTTGATCGAGATGCGGCGGCGGGCGGTCGTAGGCCACAGGCGTACGGCTGAACTTCAGCGGGTTGCCCAGAAGCCGAACCGGCCCGGTTTCCCCCGGCCCGTCCAGCGTCACTACCATCTCACGCGCCTTGGTGTGGGGGTTGTCAAGGGCTTCCGCGACACTCGCCACCGGCCCGGCGGGAACTTTGCACCGCTCCAACCGCGCCGACCAGCCCGCGACGGTATCGCCCGCGAGCGCCGGGAGCAGCGCTTCTTCCAAGGCATCGACCGCGCTAATGCGGTCGCGGTTGCGGCGAAAGCGCGGATCGTCGGCAAGCTTGAGCAGCCCAAGTTCGGCGACAAAGCGGCGAAACTGCTCATCGTTCCCCACCGCCACCACAATATACCCATCGGCAACACGATAGGTTTGATAGGGGGCGATATTGGGGTGACGGTTGCCCAAGCGCTGCGGCACGCGGTCCGACACCAGATAATTGGTGGCGGCATTGATGAGCCAGGAGAGCTGGGAGTCGTAGAGGGCGAGATCAATCATCTGCCCCTCGCCGGTCGTATCGCGGTGGCGCAGGGCGGCGAGCAGGCCGACGGTGGCATACAGGCCGCAAACGACATCGGCAATTCCAACGCCAACCTTAACCGGCTCCCCGCCCTTGGCGTCGGGCTGGCCGGTGATGCTCATGATCCCGCCCATCGCCTGCACGAGAAAATCATAGCCGATCCGGTCGGAATAGGGGCCGGTTTGCCCAAAGCCCGAAATGGAACACCAGATCAGATCGGGCTTAATCTGCTTCAACGCTTCATAATCGAGGCCCCGGCGCGCCAGATCGCCCGGCTTATAATTTTCGATCACGACATCGGCACTGGCAACCAAGCGGCGGATGAGATCGGCCCCCGCCTCGGTGGCAAGATCGATAGCGACCGACTGTTTGTTGCGATTGGCACAGAGATAATAAGCCGATAAATCCGTCTCATCCCCCGCGCCGTCTTTTACGAAGGGCGGCCCCCAGGTGCGCGTATCGTCGCCCGTGCCGGGGCGTTCGATCTTGATGACCTCCGCCCCCAAATCGCCCAGCAACTGCGTGCAGGTCGGCCCAGCCAGGATCCGTGACAGATCGAGCACGCGCACCCCTACGAGGGCACGCGGCGAAAGGGGGGAAGCCGTCATTCAGACTCCGTCAGCTCAGGCGTGATGCCGCCACCGGGGCGGCTCCTGCGGTACGGTAGCGACCGGCGGGACTGTCGCCAAGGTCTGAAACATGCGCTCGGCGAACCGATCCACCCGCCGCCGCTCCGCCCGCAGGCGCAGCAAGGTGGCAGCTTCGCGGCGATTGCCCTGCCGGGCGGCGCTCTGGGCGAGAGCCCGCATAAACACGTCGCGCTGGGCGTGGCTACCGCCTAACAGCGGGAGCCGTTCGGCCAGTTCCGGCAAATCGAGCCGGGGACGCTGCCCCTGTGCCGTCCGCAGCAGGGTTTGGGCCAGATCGCGCGCCACCTGGCCCGCCACCCGCGCTTGATCGCCCGTACCCTCGGCCCGTGCGCCGATCATCGCCACACAGTCGCGCGCGCTGGCAAAATCGCCGGTTGCCAGCAACGAGAGCAGGTGATGCAGGGCGGCAAACATATAGGTTCCATCGGTCTTGCGGTGCCGCGCCCGGTCCGCCAACTCTTCCCAGCGCGTGCCAACGGGAATCCCCTGTTCGGTCAAGCGCCAGAGCAAGGATGCGGCATTGGTAATGTCGCGGAAATCATCGGTCGGCTGGGCGCGGATTTCCGTATCATAGAGGTGCAAGGCCGCGTCGGAATCCCCCTGTTCCAAATGGAACAAGCCTTGGTGCCAGGACAAATGATAGGCGAAATTATTGCAGCCGGTCCACGACGCGCGCTGGTCGTCGATCCAGGCAATCCCATCGGCGGGCTGATGGCGCATTTCGTACACATGGGCAACGGCGTGAATGCCCCAAGCGTCTTTCGGCTCGGCGAGCGCGGCGGCGCGCCCGGTGCGTTCGGCCTCCTCGTAGCGCCCGGCTTCTTCGAGCCCAAAGGCGTGACAGCCGAGGAAATAGCCGTAGCCATCGAGCGCCGGATCATAGGCTGCGACCAGCGCTTCCGTGCGCTTCAACATGCCGGCGAGATCGCCAACCATGAAGCGCAGTGCGTGGCTGAGTTTCAGCGGTAAAAACACCGTGGGGCGCGCGTCGGTGATCGTTTCCAGCAGATCCGCCGCCGCGTGGAATTTGCCCTCAATGGCGCGGCGGAGGGCGAAGACCAATAAGGTTTCATCCTCCGAGCCGCCGCCCTTGGCTTGAAGCGCTTGTTCTGCCGACAAGAGCGCTGCCTCCGCCCCGAACTGAAGCTCCGAACGGGCGAGAATGAGTTGCGCGAAACCCTTCAAACAATGGGCCGCCACCAACTGCGGATCGGAAGCCAGCGCCTCAGCCAAGGCCACCCCGGCACCGGGGCGATGGGCGGCCACTTCCTCCGTCGCGCGCTCGAAGGCCGCGACAGCATCGGGATGCTCGGTGGTGTGCGCCAGCCGGAAAACATCTTGGATCATCTCACGCTCCTGCGGTAGGGCCGGTCGTCGGCGCGGTCTGATCCTGTTTCGCCAGGGAATGAGGGAAGGTTACACAGGAAAGTGTGGGGTAATTGCGGCGGGCCATATTTCCGCCCCGCTCTGCCCGGTCAAGGAGATGTTCTGGACCCGCACACACTGGAAATGCGATGGTTGTACAACTTTTGAGGGGCTGCCGGATGCTGCGCTTTGTGTTTCTTGCAGGTGTCTTGATCCTGAGCGCTTGCGAGCCTGAGTCTGAGCCTGCACAAGCGCTTACAGCGTGTGAGGAGCATTACTACGAGCGCTTTCGCGCACCGCGAATAGATACGATTATGACAACAAACCCCAGCGAGTTCGATGTTGCGCCCTCTGAAGCTCGCTTGCATTTTTATCTTGAAGGTTGGGAGACGGCAGTCAAACGCACCGTTGTCGGAGTCGGCACTCAATTAACATTTTGGGAATATAATTGGTCAGAAACCGAAGACTAATGCCTTTATCATAGAGTATTTTCAAAATTAAAAATAGGAAAAAACATGAATTACCCAATCGAAGAAATTGCTAACAATTATTTCAAAGATTATGTCACCATAATTAATAATAAGAAAATTTTATCTATTTTAAACAAAGACTATGAAACAATATCATTAATTTATTTTCGGAATGATAAAAATAATTACTGCACTATATTTCGAACCTTCTGGGAAGAAAAACACAGCGTCACATCCTCAAGCAGTATAAGCGGCTCTTTATGCACATCAAAAAATCGACCAATGCCCCAAGATGCTCTTGAAACGATACTAACGCACATTACGCATTTGCTCGGCCCCTCCGATCCCCCGCTCGATATCGGCACCATGCCGATCCCCCAATAAGGCGCTCGCTATGATCCGGATTACTGCCCTTACACTCTGTCTCGGGTTGATGGGATGCCAAAGTGGCCCGGCACCAATGCCGGTATCGGCTCCCCCGAATGCTCAAACCGCCTGCGAAGAGCACGACCGCGAGAACTTCAAAGCGCCGCCGAGACAAATTCCACGAATCCCCAATCGCGGTGAATTCGACACGCCCCCCTCGAATGCGTCAATCGGATTTTACCTGAAGGGCTGGAGCAATGCCCCCAAGCGGGTGATACGGGGTCGCGCAGCAGTTATGGCCGTTTGGCAGTATAGTTGGTCTGAAACTGAGGATTATTGCCTGTTTCATTTAAATTATACCGAGCTAAAGAGCGTATTTAAACCCGACGATGCACCCTTCAAGCCATTTATGAATGCTGGCAAACTCTACGCAGTAAGGCGTGAGAATTTTCAAGCCTTGGGTAAGGATTATGAAATTTTTCATGGTGTTTACCTGAAAGACGGGAAGCTCAATTATTGCAGCCAATTCCGATCTTATTGGCGGAATGAGGGAAAATATGGTGATCTATGGCAAAATATGTTTTCAGGTTGGCTCTGCACCTCGCGCCACCGCCCTATGCCGCCGGACGCGCTGAAAATACTGCTGACCCATATCACCTACAAAACAGCCGAGGAAATGCCGCTGCCTGAGGATATTGTCCGCATGCCCGTCCCCGAAGCGCCATCTGTTCCGCTGATTATGGTTCCCTAACCCCAATAGGCCCCCTCACCAAGCAAGCTTTGCCCCGCCGCGCGTCATCCGTTAGGATGCGCCGCGCTTTTGCCCCCGGCGGGCTCGAAATTCGGTGTTTAGACAAGGAAAAGAGTGAATGGTCTCTGCTGCTCCCCTGATGCAAGGTAAACGCGGGCTGATTATGGGCCTTGCCAACGATAAATCGATTGCCTGGGGCATTTCGCAGGCGCTCGCGGCGCATGGGGCGGAGTTGGCCTTCACCTTCCAGGGCGAAGCGCTGGAAAAGCGCGTGCGGCCCCTGGCGGCGCAACTGGGCGCGACGGAAATTCTGCCCTGCGACGTGAGCGACCTCGGCTCGGTCGATGCCGTCTTCGCCCATCTCGAAAAAGTGTGGGGCAAGCTCGATTTCGTCGTTCACGCTATCGGCTTTTCCAATAAGGAAGAGTTGAAGGGAAAATATGTCGATACCAGCCTCGATAATTTCCTGCTGACCATGAATATCTCGGTCTATTCCTTCACTGCGGTCGCCCAGCGCGCGGCGAAGCTGATGACCGATGGCGGCAGTATGCTGACTCTCACCTATTACGGTGCCGAACGGGTGATGCCGCATTATAACGTGATGGGCGTGGCGAAAGCGGCGCTGGAAGCCTCCGTCCGCTATCTCGCCGTCGATCTCGGCGGGCAGAATATCCGCGTCAATGCCATGTCGGCCGGCCCGATGAAGACGCTCGCCGCCTCCGGCATCGGCGACTTCCGCTATATTCTGAAGTGGAACCAGTATAATTCGCCGCTGAAACGCAATACCACGCTGGAAGACGTGGGTGGCTCGGCGCTGTATCTGCTGTCCGACCTCTCCAGCGGCGTGACCGGCGAAACCCATCACGTCGATAGCGGCTATCACGTCGTCGGTATGAAGGCCGTGGACGCGCCCGACATTAATGTTTCGAAGGACTAAGCGGCAAAAC
>NZ_JBILQX010000125.1:0-10515 GCF_044372965.1 Elstera sp.
CGGGCGAGGGAATGCCGCTCATCTGCTGCGCCACCACCGGGGCGGTATGCTCGAAGCGCAGCAGCGCCGAAAGACGGCGATGGGCTTCGGCGGCGGCTTCGGCGCAACTACCTTCTCGCGTCTCAAGGCGCAGGGGGAGCGTATTGATGAACGGCCCCAGGCTGTGATCGCTCCCGGCCTCGCCGCCCAACCGCCCGAAAAGGACGGTTCCGAAGACCGACGGCGCGGTCGGCCCGCTGCACCGGGCGAGCGCAGAGGCGAAAGCGCAATGCACGAGGCTGGCAACGGTCAACCGATGGGCTTGGGCGGCGGCGCGCAGACGGTCCGTCGCGGGGCTTCCCAACCACTGCCGGTCCACCCGCACGGTACTGCCGTCGCTATGATGATCGTGCAAACCGAAAGGCGCAGCGGTTTCGGTAACATCCGCCAGCATGGTTTTGAAAAAGGCGCGCGCGTCGGGCGTATCGGCGTTGCGCTGCGCGCGGAACACGAAATTTCGGAAGGGCACCGCAGGCGGCAGGCTTGCCTGTCCGGTCGCCAGCGCCGCGATTTCGGCCTTGAGCTGTTTCAGCGAGGTATTATCGTCAATCGCGTGATGGAAGGCTTTCAGAACCAACCACCGGCCCTCACTTTCCTCTGCCCGGAATAAACGCACCAGGGGCGGGCGGCGTAAATCGAACGTCAGGCTTGGCGGGTTCACGGCGGCAATCAAGGCAGCGGCCGGATCGTCGCTGGGCGGCAAGGTAAGGTCGGTAACGGGCAGGTCGGCCCTGCGGTAAACGATCTGAACCGGCTGGCTGATCCCCTCCCACCATAGGCCCGTGCGCAGAATATCGTGGCGGGCAATCGCTGCCTGGAAGCCCCGGCAATAGGCATCGAGCGCGGCGCGGGTGTCGAACCGCATCACCGTCCACAGCAAATAAGGGTCGCTGCCGGGGGTCAGCAGGTGATGATAAAGAATGCCTTCCTGAAACGGGGTTAGCGGATAAATATCCTGAAGGGCGGCAAGCCCTCCCGGCGTCTCCGCCACAATCCGATCCAAATCGGCCTGGGGCAGCGTTGCCAGCGGCAAAAGCTCCGGCGTGAGGCGCGGCGTGTCGGGGGTGAGCCGGTTTGGTGGGACGCTTTCGACCGGCTCGGCGGTGTCGAGAACCGTCGCTAGCCGGGCCGGTGTCGAATGGCTGAAGAGGCGGCGCACGTCCAGCGGCAAACCCGCCTGACGCAGTTTTACCGCCACGCGCATGGCCAGCAGCGAGTGTCCCCCCAGGGCGAAGAAATCATCGTGCCGCCCAATCGGCGTTCGTCCGAGGATCTCGGCCCAAATCACTGCAATCTGGCGTTCGATCTCGGTTGCGGGGGCTTCGTAGGCGGTCTCCGACGCGGTGAGGTCCGGCGCGGGTAGAGCGTTTCGGTCCAATTTACCGTTAGCGGTTAACGGAAAGGCCGCCAGAGTGACGAAGGCGGCGGGGATCATATAGTCCGGCAGGCTTTCGACCAGGGTCGCCCTCAGGTCCGGCGCGGCGAGCGCGGCGGGAGCCTTGCAATAGGCCACCAGTCGCGGGTCGCCGGGGCGATCTTCGCGCGCCATCACCAGCGCGTCTTGAACGCCGGGATACTGTTTTAGCTTGGCTTCGATTTCGCCGAGTTCGATGCGGAACCCCCGGATTTTGACCTGAAAATCGTTCCGCCCCAGATAGTCGATGGTGCCATCGGCATTGCGGCGCGCCAAATCGCCAGAGCGGTAGAGCCGCTCGCCGGGAACAAAGGGGCTGGGGAGGAAGCGCTCGGTGGTCAACTGCGGGCGGTTCAAATAACCGCGCGCCACCCCGGCACCGCCGACATAGAGCTCGCCCGGCGCGCCGAGGGGGGCGGGATGCCCGGCCTGATCGAGCACATAGAGCCGAAGATCGGGAATCTTAATCCCAATCGGGCTGCCGCTGGCGGGGGGGCGTTGGCAATCTTCGGCGCGGAGGGGCCGATAGGTGACATGCACCGTGGTTTCGGTAATGCCGTACATATTGACGAGTTGAACCGCTTGATTGCGCGGGTCGGCATACCAGGGCTGAAGCCGGGTTACATCGAGTGCTTCGCCGCCGAAGATTACCGTGCGTAACTGGTGCTCCCCCGGGCTTTCCGCCTGGGCCGCCATCAGGGCCAGAAAGGCGCTCGGCGTTTGGTTCAGCACCGTCACGCCCGCGCAGCAGAGGGTATCGTAAAAGACCTCCGGGGCGCGGGCAGTCGCCTTCGGAATAATCTCTAACCGCCCGCCGTAGAGGAGAGCCCCCCAAACCTCCCAGACCGAGAAATCGAAGGCGATAGAGTGAAACAGGCTCCAGACATCGGCGGGTGAAAACCCGTACCAAGGCGCGGTTGCATCGAACAGGCGCGTTGCCTGCCGATGCTCCACCAGAACGCCCTTCGGCTGCCCGGTCGAGCCCGACGTGTAGATGATATAGGCGAGCGTCTCGCCCGAAACCGTCGGCAGCGCGTCCGAACTCGCTGAAGTAGCCTCAGGCGCATCGACCATAACGAGCGCAATCGGTTCGTGCAGACCCGCCTGCGCCGCGTTTACGGCGTCGAGCGTTTCGGCATGGGCCAGCAGGGCGCGCGGCTTAGCATCGTCGAGAATAAACGCCAGCCGCTCCGCCGGGCTTGCCGGATCGAGCGGCAAATAGGCCCCGCCCGCTTTTAAGATCGCCAGAACCCCGACGATCAAATCGAACGACCGCTCCAAACAGAGCGCGACCGCGACTTCCGGGCCGACGCCAAGGCGGCGTAGATGCTGCGCCAAGGCGGTTGATTGGGTATCGAGCGCGCGATAGGTCAGGCGTTGCTCGCCTAAGCTCAATGCAATCGCATCGGGCGTGCGCGCGGCCTGATCGGCAAAACGCGCATGCAGCGGGCGCGGATCGGCGGGCGGCACGACGGTTTCGTTCCACGTCGAAAGGCTGAGCGCCCGTTCGGCCCGTGCGGCGACGGGCCATTGCGCAAGCGCTTTCAGCGGATCATCGAGGCACGCGTCGAGAAGTTCGGCATAGGCCGTGCGCATCCGGTCAATTGTATCCGGCAAAAACAGGTCGCTCGCGTAGGTCCACAGCAGGGTCAGCGTGCGGGCCTCGGCCTGTCCGCGCGGGAGAATGACGACTTCAAGGTCAAATTTCGCGCTGTCATTGCTATAGGCTTCAAACAGCGACAGGGAAAAATCCCGCTGCTCCAGCGGGGGTAAGGCGGAATTATGAAAGCTGAACCCAACCTGGAAGAGCGGATTGCGCGCCGCCGTCCGTTGCGGCTGAAGCGCCCGGACCAAACGTTCAAACGGCAGGGTTTGATGATCGTAGGCGTCCGCGACCGTCCCATGAACCCGGTGAACCAGATCGATAAAGCTGAGATCGCCCGAAAGATTGGCCCGCAGCACAATACTGTTCACGAACATCCCCAGCATCCCCTCCGCCTCCTGGTGGGGGCGATTGGCGGCGGCGGAGCCGGTCACGAAATCCTCCATTCCGGTATAGCGGCTAAGGAGAAGCTGAAAGGCGGCGAGCAGAACCGTATAGGGCGTTACGTGCTGGTTGCGGCAGAAGGCTTCGATGCGGGCAAAGAGCGCTGCCGGAATTTCGTGCCGGATTTGCCGCCCCCGGAAGCTCATTTGCGGCGGGCGCGGAAAATCCTGCGGCAGTTCCAGAACCTGGGGGGCACCCGCGAGCTTATCGGTCCAATAGGCCAAATCCTCGGCAAACCGCGCCTCGGCTTCGGCGCTGGTTTGCCAGGCAACATAATGGCGGTACTGCGCCGGGGGCGGCGGCAGGGCCGACGAGTCGTTCTGATATAGGGCCAAAAGTTCGCGCAGAAACAGATTGGCGCTCCAACCGTCATGCACGAGATGATGTTCGATATGCAGCAGCGCATAATCGTCGGGCGCGAGGCTGAACAGAACCCAGCGCACCAGCGGCAGGCGCGTTAGATCGAAAGGCTGTTTCACGCCGTCGCCGACCGCAGCCCATAGGGCGGCAATTGGATCGGCGGCCCGCTGAAGGTCGACCTCGGTTAAGGCCGCCCGCGCGTCCGGGTAAATCTGCTGAAACGGGATGCCTGCGGCATCCTCGGGAAAGGCCGTGCGGAAAATCTCATGCCGGGCGATGATCTGATCGAGGGCCCGGCCCAGGGCGGCGCGGTCCAGCGGGCCGCGCCAGCGGATGACCGACTGCGCGTTATAGGCCAGCAGGTTCGGCGAGAGTTTTTCGAGCAGCCAAACCCCCTTCTGTTGCTCGGAGAGCGGCAGCGGTTCAGGGGGGCGGAAGTCGGTCAGCCTCGCATCGGGCCGCGCGGCAATCGGCGCATTCTGAAGGCGGGCCGCGAGATCGGCGACAACCGGCGCGGCAAAAACATCGCTGATGCTGACGGCCCGGTTCAGCCGCTCCCGAAGCCGCCCCACGCTTTGCGCGGCGGTGAGGGAATTACCGCCAAGGCTTAGAAAATCATCATGGCGCGACAGCCCCGTGAGGCCGAGGATTTCAGACCAGACAGCGGCTACGGCCTCCTCGAAAGCAGACTGCGGGGCCGCGTAGGGTTGGCGGATAACGGCTTCCGGGTCGGGCGGCGGCAAGGCGGCCCGGTCGATCTTGCCATTGATCGTTAGGGGAAAGCGCGGCAGCCAGACAAAGGCAGCGGGGAGCATCCAGGCAGGCAGCGCCGCCGCGAGCGCGGCTTTCAGCGCCTGCGGCGTTTGGGGCTTCGGGCCGCTGTAATAGGCGGTTAGTTGCACACCGCTTAGGATCACCAGGGCATCGCTGATGTCCGGCAAGCGGCGCATCTGCGCTTCGATTTCGCCGGGCTCGATCCGATAGCCGCGCAGCTTGATTTGATAATCGATCCGCCCGAGAAAGGCATAGGCCCCATCGGCGCGGCGGCAGACCCGGTCGCCGGTTCGATAGAGGGTTTCTCCCGCACGCTGCGGGTGCGGGAGAAAGCGCGCCGCCGTTAGATCGGGCGCGCCGATATAGCCAGCGGCAATGCCGACGCCACCGAGATAAAGTTCGCCGCTCTCGCCTTCGGCAACGGGGATTCCGGCGGCGTCCCACACGTGAAATTCGGTGCCTTCGATTGGCCAACCGATTGGCACGGGAGCGTCACGAGCGCCTGCGGGCGCAGGGCTACACGGATAAAGGCTAGACCAGATTGTCGCTTCGGTCGGGCCATAGGCGTTGAAGACCTGACAATGGGCCGACCAGGCGGCAACAAGCGCCGGTTGCGGCGCGTCGCCCGCCAAAATGAGGGCGCGCAGATCGGAGTGTGTTGGGGGTGTCACTCCGGTCAAGGCCGCAGGCGGCAGTGTGGCGAGGCTTATCCGCTCGGCCCTCAGGAAGTCCGCCAAGGCGTCGCCCAAGGGGGGCGAGCCAGGCGGGGGCAGGACCAAGCGAGCCCCATGCGCGAGCGCGAGAAGAATTTCAAACAGAGAGGCGTCGAACCCGAAGGAGGCGAACTGAAGAACCGAATCCCCAGGGCCGGGGCCAAAGGCGCGGGCTTGGGCGGCGATGACGGCGGCTAAACCTCGATAGCGCAGCATCACGCCCTTCGGCGCGCCGGTCGATCCCGACGTAAAGATGATATAGGCCAGCCGCTCGGGGTCGAAAGCGGGTGGAGCCGGGATCGGGGAATGCGGTTTCGACAGGTCCATCTGGGGAATCGAAAATTGATCCGCCGCCTCTGCCAGGGGGGTGCCCGCGTCGGTCAGGGCGAGCGCAGGCTTGGCTTGCGTCAGAATGGCGGCAAGGCGCGCCGGGGGATTTGCCGGATCGATTGGCAGGTAAACCGCCCCGACAAACCAGAGCGCCAACAGGCTCACGATCTGATCTCGCCGATGGGGAAAAGAGACAGCAACGACCGTGCCGATGGTGACGCCGCTGTCAGCCAGCGCTTGTGCCACACCCCGCGCCTGAGCAATCAGGGCAGCGTAGGACAGATCCCCCGCTGCATCCGTCAGCGCCGCCGCCATCGGTTGATTTTTGGAGTGGGCTATAATGGCGGCGAGGGGATTGAGAGAGAAAGAATTATTTCTGATTTTTATCTTATCGGTTAAAGACAAAAAAGTTCCCCCCGCTCACGGTTACACCCTAAAGCTTGGTAAACAAGCTTTAGGGTGACAGCGAAACGTCTATTGCATGTTCAATCTACAATAACACTACGTGTAACTTCGATTCAGGCGCAACTGTTTTTTTTATCGCAACCGGATATCGATGCCTTTTTTAACCGGATAGTAATTATTGATTCTTGTGGTGAGCATATTTTAATTTTCTAAAAATTATTCTCTAAAAAATATGAAAATATTTATTCACTATAAAGTATGGCCAGTAAATCATCATATATCCGTTTACGTGCATCCTCGCGGGCTTTGGGAGCATCGAAACTCGTATGTGCATTCGCATAACCTTCAGTGAGCGCGTAAATAATGGCCTGCGGGTATGTCTGTGCAAGCAAGCCGCTATCATTGCGTGCATAGGCCTTTGCAGTCCATTCTGCTCGAATTGCTGCATTCGCTTGGCTTGTGGTTTTCTGATTTGTGCTGCTATTTAACGTCGCGTAATAGTTGGCATAGGCTTCGGGTGTGCCGAAATATTCGGTAATCATAGCGCTATTCTGCTCAGCGTAGGCCATTGCACTTCTGTAAGCCGTTTCGAAAGATCGGCGGATTGGGTAGCCGCGCTCGAACAAATCGGCAAACATCGGCTGAAGGCAACCGAACCAATCCGCCTCATCTGCCGAAACGGTATGACATTCGATAACCCGCTGGTAAAGATGGGGATTTCCGCCGGTAAGCTCGGCGACATCACGGCCGAACGGCATCAGCGACCGCGCGGACCACCGATACCATAGGGCCATCAAATCGATATCTTCCCGCACACTCACCCCCCCGGATAAATCGAGATAGGAGAGAAGCGTTTTGATCCAGGGAGCAGGTTGTAAGAGCACCATCATGTTTCTGTCTATCGGTAACGATGGGGTTCCATAGAAGATTGTTTCATTCAAAACAACCGAGAATTGTGGCGAATCGTGCTCATCCGAACTGGCCGAATATCCGTGACGCAATCGCGGCCCGCCTGACCTGGCCCAGGCCGGGCGCAACGGCGACTAGACGATCCCCGCCGACGATCCCGAACGCGGCGGGCGTTCTTTCGCTTTGGCCGCGCGATACCCGCTCGCCCGGTAAACGGCGATGGGATCGATGGCCCCATCCGCGCGGCGGCGGACTTCGGCCAGCAGCGGCGAAACATCAGTATTGAAGGCCTGCTTTAACATCGTATGCGCCCCCAGCGCGTCGCAGGCATTCTGCGCGTCGGTCAAGGCGCCTCGATCGATCAACAGGGCTTGAGCGTAGCGGCGCTGCACTTCCATCGCGCTACTCATCAGGCTTTCGATGGGGTCGGTCACGTTATGGGATTGATCGAGCATATAAGCGGGCGCAAAACCGGGCGCGCCGCGCTCGGCGGCATCCACCAGTTCATTGAAGATCAAGAACAGTTGGAAGGGGTTGATCGAGCCGCTATCGAGATCGTCGTCGCCGTATTTACTGTCGTTGAAGTGAAACCCCGCAAGCTTGCCGAAGCGAACGAGCCGGGCAACGATCATTTCAATATTGGTATTCGGCGCGTGGTGGCCGAGATCGACGAGGCATTTCGCCTTCGGTCCAAGCTCGGTGGCAGCAAGGTAGCTGCTGCCCCAATCGGCGATAACGGTGGCGTAAAACGCCGGCTCGAACAGCTTATGTTCGATAAAGACCGACCAATCGGCGGGCAGGGCGGCATAGATCTGTGCCATGCTCTCAAGGTAGCGATCGAAGGCCGCCGTGAAATTCTGCTGACCGGGAAAATTCGCCCCGTCGCCAACCCAAACCGTCAGCGCGGGCGCGCCCAAGGTTTCCCCGAGGCGGATGCAGTCGATATTATGGGCGACGGCAAGGTCGCGCACGGCTTTATCGGGGTGGGTGAGGCTGCCGAATTTATAGGAAAGCAGCTGTCCGGGCTGGTCCTGGAAACTATTGGAGTTCACCGCGTCGAAACCGAGGCCAAGGCTGGCCGCCTGCTCCTTCAGCGCCGCCGCGTCGGATGGCCTATCCCAAGGGAAATGCAGCGAGACGGTTGGGGTGGCGCGGGTGAGGTGCTGGATCGTCGCGCAATCTTCCAGCTTATCGTCCAGGCCGCGCGGCTCCCCCGGTCCGGCGAAGCGGGCAAAGCGCGTTCCCCCCGTCCCAACCCCCCAGCTTGGCAGGGCGACGCCGAACGCGGCGACCCGATCCGCGATGCGATCAAGATCAATCCCACGCCGCGCCACTTGGCGCTTCAAGGCGGCGTAATCCTCTTCCAAAAAGGCGAGGCGGCAGGCGTTATCCGTGCCGATGGCGTCGGCGGAAATCCGAAAGCTCATGACTCTCTCCTCAGCGGGTAAAGGCGGCGGCATTGCCCGCATCGACATTTAGAATATTCCCGGTCGATTTGGCCGAGGCCCCGGTGCAGAAGAAGAGCACGGCGGCGGCAATATCTTCGGGGTAGACGGAGCGCTTCAACAGACTGCGCTGGCGGTAATGATCTTCCAGGGCATCGGTGGAAAGATTATAGGCCTCCGCCCGCTCTTGCAGCCAGGAGCCGCTCCAGATCTTGGAGCCGCGCAGCACGGCGTCTGGGTTGACGCTATTGACGCGGATGCCGAGCGGCGCGCCTTCCAGCGCAAGGCATCGCGCCAAATGCAGTTCGGCCGCCTTGGCCGTGCAATAGGCCGAGGCATTGGGGGAGGCGGCGAGGCCGTTTTTGCTGCCGATGAAAACGATGGAGCCCCCCGTTCCTTGGGTTTTCATCATCTTGAAGGCCTCGCGCCCGACGAGGAAATAGCCGGTGGCAAGCACGGATATATTGCGGTTCCACAAATCGAGCGAGGTTTCCTCAATCGGCGCGGAGGAGGCGATTCCCGCATTGGAAACCAGCAGATCAACCCCACCGAAGGCGAGGGCCGCCGCCGCGAAACCGCTTTGCACCGAGGCTTCGTCGGTCACATCGACGCGCACGCCCGTCACCCGGTCCTTACCGAAGCGTTTGCCGAACTCCTGCACCGTGGCCTCAAGGCTGCCCGCATCGATATCGGCCAGCACCACCGCCGCGCCCTCGCCCAGCAGCGATTCGACCGTCGCCCGGCCAATGCCGCCCGCGCCGCCCGTTACAAAGGCGATTTGCCCCGCAAGGCTTTTCGGCTTCGGCAAGCGTTGCAGCTTGGCTTCTTCGAGCAGCCAATATTCGATATCGAAGGCTTCTTGCTCGTCCAGCCCGACGTAGCGGTCGGCCCCATTGGCCCCGCGCATCACGTTGATGGCATTCACATAGAACTCGCCCGCAATCCGCGCGGTAGCCTTATCGGCGGCAAAGGTAATCATGCCGACGCCGGGAACGAGGTAAACGATCGCATTCGGATCGCGCATCGCCGGGCTATTCGGGCGGCGGCAGCGGTCGTAATAGGCGGCATATTCGGCCCGATAGGCGGCAACGGCAGCATCGAGCCCGGCCAGGGTGCCGGGTAAATCCGGCTGCTGCGGATCGAACGGCACGACCAGCGGGCGAATCTTGGTGCGCAGGAAATGGTCGGGGCAGGAGGTGCCGAGCGCGGCCAGCGCGTCCCGATCCCGCGCGCAGACGAACTCCAACACTTCGGCGCTATCGTTGAAATGCCCAACCTTTGGGTGCGTTGTGGAAATCTGGCCGCGCAGGGCGGGCATTAGGGCGGCGGCGATGGTGCGGCGCTCAGATGCCGACAAAGGCGCGCAGGCGGGGCCGCCAAACGCCGGGCCGGTCACGGTTGCTTCCAGCCACTCGGCGGCGCGGTTGATGATCCGCAGCGTCGTCTCGTAGCAGCTTTGTGCCGAATCGCCCCAGGTGAAAATACCGTGCCCCGCCAAGAGGATACCGCAGAGCTTGGGGTTCGCGCGGGCAACGGCTTCGAGCTTCAGCCCCAGGTCGAACCCTGGACGCTGCCAGGGGAGCCAGCCGATTTCGCCGCCGAAGACCTCCTGCGTCAGTTCTTCGCTGCGGGCCGAGGCGGCAAGCGCGATGACCGCATCCGGGTGCATGTGATCGACATGGGCGTGGGGAATATAAGCATGCAGGGGCGTATCGATACTGGCCGCGCGCGGATTGAGATTGAAGGTGCAATGGGGCAGGTAGCCGACCATTTCATCTTCCTGCGCAAGCCCGCGATAGAGGGTTTTCAACTGCTCCAACTTGTCGAGATAGAGTGTGGAAAACCCATCGAGCGCCATGCTGCCAAGGTCACCGCCGGAGCCTTTAACCCATAAGACGGTGACGCTTTTCCCCGTCAATGGGTCAGAATGCACTATCTTCGCCGAGGTGTTGCCGCCGCCATAATTGGTTACCCGCAGGTCCGACCCCAATAAATTGGAGCGGTAGAGCAGCAACTCTGGCTCGGAAAGCGTTGCGGCGTGGGCAGTATCCCATAGGGATGGGATGAGAGACGGGCTGA
>NZ_JBILQX010000288.1:0-2974 GCF_044372965.1 Elstera sp.
ACGAAGATATCGCCGACGAACTGGCCGCAGGGGCAATTGCCGCGCTCACGGAAGCCGGGGCAACCTTCGAGCGGCTGAGCGTGCCGGGGGCGTTCGAAATTCCGGCGGCGGTTGAATTCGCCGTGCGCGCGGGCAAAGCGGGCACCTTGCCGAAAGCTTTCGACGGGTTCTTGGGCCTCGGCTGCGTCATTCGCGGCGAAACCACCCATTATGACTATGTTTGCACCGAAAGCGCGCGTGGGATGCAGGATATCGCCCTGCGCCACGCTGCCGCCGTGGGCTTTGGCGTGCTGACGGTCGAGAACGATGATCAAGCTTGGGCACGCGCGCGCCGTGACCGCAAGGACAAGGGCGGCGAAGTGGCTCGCGCCGTGCTGCGGATGGTCGAACTTCGCCGCCAGTTTCGGGTTAGCTAAGCCGCTATGACCGATAAAAAGCAAAAAACCCCCGGCCCGACACCGCGTCAGCACGCGCGTATTTCCGCCGCCCAAGCGCTGTTTCAGCAGGATTTCAACAAGGTTACGACGGCGCGCCTGATTCTGGATTTCCGCCAGAATTACCTTGAGCCGAATACCGACGAAATCCTGTTCGCGCAGTTGGTGGATGCCGCCGCCGAACGGTTGCCGGAGTTGGACGCGATCATTTCCGCCAATCTTTCCGAAGGTTGGACGATCGAGCGGATCGATCCGGTCTTACGCGCGATTCTGCGGGTTGGCATTGCCGAATTGATGGTAATGCCGGACGTTCCGGCCCGCGTTGTCATTACCGAATATGTCGATGTCGCCCACGCTTTCTTCGGCGGTAAGGAGCCGGGGATGGTCAACGGGCTCTTGGACAAAGTGGCGCGCACGCTCCGCGACGCCGAGTTTTAGGACAGGCTTGGGGGATGAGCGGGGAGAGCGAATTTGATCGAATCGCTCGTTATTTCGCTCCGCTCGCCGCCGGGTTTCCGGGGGCACTCGGGCTAACCGACGATGCGGCGCTCCTTGATCCAGGGGCGGGGTGCACACTTGTTGTTTCCACCGATGCCCAGGTGGAGGGTGTGCATTTTTTGCCCGCTGCCGATCCGGCGCTGGTCGCAGCAAAAATTCTACGCTGCTCGGTCTCTGATCTCGCCGCGATGGGGGCTGAACCGCTGGCCTATACGCTGGCAACTTTCTGGACTGCCGACATTGATAGCGCGTGGCTGGCCCGTTTCAGTCAGGGCCTCGCCCACGAGCAAGCCGCACTGGGAATAAAGCTTGCGGGCGGCGATACGGTGAAAACACCGGGGCCGCTCAGCTTTTCCGTTACCGTCTTCGGCACAATCCCCATAGGGCAGGCCATTCGCCGCAAGGGCGCAGAAATCGGTGATCTGGTGGCTGTGACTGGAACCATTGGCGATGCTTTTCTGGGGCTCAAACTATCACGGCAACCGGCTCTTGCCGCCGATTGGGGGCTGTCCGGCGAGGAAGCGGCTTTTCTCACCGAACGTTACTGGCGACCCAACCCGCGCCTTGCCTCGATGATAGCGTTACGCGGGGCCGTTTCCGCTGCTCTCGATATCTCCGACGGGCTGATTGCCGATCTCGGGCATATTGCCGCCACCTCTGGCGTTGGAATTGTGCTTCAGGCGGGGGCGGTTCCACTTTCGTCCGCCGCCCAAAAAGCTGTGACACGCCTATCGCTGGCCGATTTGCTCACGGGCGGGGATGATTATGAAATCGCCCTAACGATTTCGCCAAAAAAAGCTGCTATACTGGATGAAGCCGCGCGGGCAAGTGGCGTGCCGATCACGATTGTGGGGCGGTGCGTCGCCGGGTCCGGGGTTCGGGTGTACGATGGGGCGGGGCAGGCGCTTCCCCTGGGGCAGACGGGCTTTCGGCATTTCTAAAGTCTCGTTCGCGGTCAGAATGACCGGGTGAAAGGAAGCTTCGATGCGCGGCGGTTTGCGGATGATCCTCAGCTTTTTGATGCTGATCTGCGTCGGGGGCGGCATTGCGGGCGGCTTTTACCTGATCCGCTATCTCGAAAAAATGCAGTTCGAGGGCGAAGCCGGGCGGCAAATGTTTGTGGAACTGGAGGAGATCAATATCTCCATTATTCGCAATAATTTCCCGGCGGAAATTCGGACCTACAAGCTCACAATTGAAACGCGCGAAGGCGGTCCGCTAAAAGTTGTGCTCGAATCGCGCCCGCGTTTGAAAGATCTTTACATCAATATTATGTCGTCGCTGGCGACCCGCGCCGGTCCTGAAAATTTAGACAATAGTGATTATTTACGTGAGATGATGGTTCGGCAATCGAACGAGCTTCTAACACCGGGGGCGGTGCGCGATATTTTCATTCGAACGCTCACCGTTCGACCGGTCGAGTCCTAATCGGCATTCCTGACCATCGCCCTCCGAACCCTCCTTGTTTTGTCCCTAGCCTAACGTGTGAGGGGTTGCTACGCCTGCCCCTCCCGGTTTGGGGCGGTTTGGTTGTGTGAGAGGGTTTGGAATGGCTGTATCGATTGCGCGTCGGCTTGCGGATGAATTATCGGTTCGACTGGAGCAGGTCGAGGCGACGATTGCCTTGCTGGATGGCGGCTCGACGGTGCCTTTCATCGCGCGCTACCGGAAAGAAGCGACCGGCGAGCTTGACGATATCCAGCTCCGCACGCTCGAAGAGCGGTTACGATACATGCGTGAGCTGGATGAGCGGCGCGAGGCGGTGATTTCCTCGGTGCGCGAGCAGGGAAAGCTGACCGACGAACTGCTGGCGCTGTTCATGGCCGCCGACACCAAGGCCCGCCTGGAAGATCTCTACCTGCCCTATAAGCAGAAGCGCCGGACGAAAGCGCAAATCGCCCGCGAAGCCGGGTTGGAGCCGCTGGCCGATCTGCTGCTTGGCGATCCCACGCGCACGCCGGAAACGGAAGCTGCGGCCTTCATCGATGCCGAAAAGGGCGTGGCGGACGTAAAAGCCGCGCTGGATGGGGCCAAGCAAATCC
>NZ_JBILQX010000177.1:0-7526 GCF_044372965.1 Elstera sp.
CGCACTGCGTAATTTCCTGTGGGAAAACGGTGTTGTGCGCGCGAAGGGCATCGAGGGTAAGGAAGAGGCTGGGGCGAAATTCTCCGATTATTTCGACTATGCCGAGCCAATCCGGCAAATCCCGTCGCATCGGGCGTTGGCCCTCTTCCGGGGCCGCAAAGAGGAGTTTTTGACGATCTCCCTCGGCCTGCCCGAGGAGCCGCCGCCCGGCCAGATGGGGCCGTGCGAAAGCCGGATCGCGCTTCGCTTCGGGATTGCCGCTCAGGGCCGCGCGGCCGATACTTGGCTGCTAGATGTGGCGCGCTGGTGCTGGCGGGTGAAAGTCTCGGTCCATCTGGAACTCGACCTGATGAACCGGCTGTTCGAACAGGCCGAGGAAGAGGCGATCCGCGTGTTCGCGGGCAATCTGCGTGATTTGCTTTTGGCTGCCCCCGCCGGGATGCGCCCGACGCTGGCGCTCGATCCTGGGTTCCGCACCGGCACCAAGGTTGCGGTGGTCGATGCCACCGGCAAGCTGTTGGATACGGCAACGATCTACCCGCACGAGCCGCAGCGCCGCTATGAGGAGGCGATCAATCTGGTGGCCGCCCTCTGCCAGAAGCATAACGTGCAACTCATCGCTATCGGTAACGGCACCGCCAGCCGCGAGACGGATCGATTTGCCGCCGATTTGCTGGCGCGCTTCCCGGCGCTGAAAGCGACAAAGGTGATGGTGTCCGAAGCAGGAGCCTCGGTCTATTCCGCATCGGCCTTTGCCAGCCAAGAGTTTCCCAGCATCGATGTGTCGATCAGAGGGGCCATTTCCATCGGGCGGCGGCTGCAAGACCCGCTGGCGGAATTGGTGAAGATCGATCCCAAATCTATCGGCGTTGGCCAATATCAGCACGATGTCAGCGAAAGCAAACTCTCGCGGATGTTGGATGCCGTGGTCGAAGACTGCGTGAACGGCGTTGGCGTCGATCTCAATACGGCTTCCGTGCCGCTGCTCACGCGCGTGTCCGGGCTGAATGAGACCTTGGCGCGCAATATCATCGCGTGGCGCGACGCCCAAGGCGCCTTCCGCAACCGCAATCAGTTGAAGGAAATCGCGCGCCTCGGCCCGAAAGCCTTCGAGCAAGCGGCGGGCTTCTTGCGCATTCGCGGCGGCGACGAGCCACTGGATGCGTCCTCCGTCCATCCGGAAGCCTATCCGGTGGTGCGCAAAATCGCGCAAAGCGTGGCAAAGCCCGTGGCGGAGGTTATCGGCGATAGCGCCACGTTGCGCGGGCTCAATCCTGCCAGCTTTGCCGACGACCGCTTCGGGCTGCCGACCGTGCAGGATATTTTGCGCGAACTCGATAAGCCGGGACGCGATCCACGCCCCGAGTTTAAAACCGCCACCTTCAAGGACGGGGTTGAAGAGCTGAAGGATCTTCAACCCGGCATGCTGCTGGAAGGCGTCGTTACCAATGTCGCGGCCTTCGGGGCCTTCGTTGATATCGGTGTGCATCAAGATGGGCTCGTCCACGTCTCGGCCTTGTCGACTAAGTTCGTCAAAGACCCGCGCGAGGTGGTGAAGCCCGGCCAAGTGGTGAAAGTGAAAGTGCTGGAGGTCGATATCAAGCGCAAGCGCGTCGGCCTTACCATGCGTCTTGATGATCCGATGGATGGAACGGCGGCCCCGCGCTCCAGTGGCCCGCGCCCCAGTGGCCCGCACGAGGCATCGCCGCGCCCGCAACCCCAGAAGCCGGGGCAAGGGCGGCCTCAGCAACCTGCACGCGCGCCGCAATCCCGGCCCGAGCCTGCGGGTGACGGGGTCTTCGCGGCGGCCTTACTGAAAGCGCGGCAGAATAAGCGCTAATCGGGCGCAATCGGAACAAATGCGGCTTATTGCTAGTAGTCTGCCTAATCTATGCCATATTGAGTCGATACGGGCTAAGGGAGCTCGTAGAGATGAAGGGTCCCGAATGGTCCGCGCCGCGTTTGTTTCGTTCAGTATCGTCGTTGCGTTGACGGGCGCGGGGGCTGCGTCGGCCGCCACCGTGATTCAGCCTCATCGTGCGATTTATGAGTTGGCGCTGGACCGAAGCCAATCGGGCTCCGGCATTGTCGGGGCGGGTGGGCAGCTTTATTTTGAGTGGGCCGATACCTGCGACGGCTGGGCGGTAGCCCAACGCTATAAGCTGCGCTTGTCCTATACCGATGCCGATGATTCAGACCTTCAGATCAGCCTCGTCTCCTGGGAAGCTAAGAACGGCCAACGCTATCGCTTCGAAGTGAAGAAGATGAGCAATGGCGAGATTGATGAGGATATTCGCGGCACCGCTCAAGCCCCCAAAGGCAAGCGCGGCGAGGCACGCTTCACCAATCCCGAAGCCGCGCGCTTCCAACTGCCGAAAGACGTTCTGTTTCCCTCGGCCCATACGATTGCGCTGATCGAGGCGGCAAAGGCCGGGCAGGCGTTTCTGTCGAAGCATGTCTTCGATGGTGGTTCAGTGGAAGGCGCGACCATGGTTACGGCGGCGATTGGTTTGAGCCGACCAAGCAACCCCAAGGAAACGAACCCGCTGCTAAAAGCCCGCTCCTGGGGCATGCGCATGGCCTTCTTCCCCGAGCAGGTGGGGGTTGACCCGCAGACCCAAGGGGAAGAGCAGCCCGATTATGAATTGGGCGCCGATTTATTGGAAAATGGGGTTTCCCGAACCATGACGCTCGATTACGGTCAATTTGCTGTTCGGGCGAAACTGTTGAAAGTCGAACCTCTGGCGGCAGCTAAATGCTCTTAATGCCAATGGGGTTGGAATGTCGCGATTGCGCCGGTTGTTCGGACGGGAAATTCTAGCCGAAACCATTCTTGTTCACGGTAAAGATCAGCCGATTGGCGATGCTTTCATCCAATCGCGCTTTTTTCATGAGTTGCGCTGCCTTTATCCCAACGCCCACATTACGTTTGCGGTCTCGCTCGGCGGATCGGCCTATGCCAATAGCCTGAAGAGTGTGATGGCCCCTTATCTGGACGAGGTTCTGACCCACCAGGGGTTAAGCCTCGACCGGCGCGCACTCAGTCCGCTTAGCCCCCGTCCGCTGGCGGGGCGGCGTTTCGATCTGGTGATCGATCTCGAGAAAGTCTGGTGGCAGACGCTGATTCTGCGCCGCGTGCGGCACGGGGGCTTCGTCTCCGCGTCCAAACATTTCCTGTTTTCGGACTGCTGGCCGCGCGATTGGCGCAAGCCCGAACATCTCAGCGAACAATATTTGATGCTGCTGGATGCACTGGGGACGGCAAAGAAGGTCGATCTGCCACCGCCCGATTTTCGCTGCCCCGAGCGAATGGCCCAGGCGGCGACGCTACTACCCCCTGGCCCCAAATATGTCGGTCTCGTGCCGGGGGCGGGAGATCGCGGAAAATGCTGGCCGTTGGAGCGCTATTTTGCCGTGGCGCGCGCCTTGATCGCGGGGGGGCTCACGCCGGTTTTTCTACTGGGGCCAGCGGAGGCCGATTTGGTGCCAATCGTGCGGGCAAGCTTTGAATCTCCCTTGCTGCCTGCGTGGATTCTTCAGGCGGACGGGAGCGCAACGTTTCACCCGGCGTTTTCTTCGCCGCTCATGACGGTAGCCGTCGGGCGGCACCTTTGCGCCGCCGTGACCAATGATTGCGGTATGGCCCATATGCTGGCTGCGGCTAATACTCCGCTTCTAACGCTCTTCGGATATACGAATCCCAAGAAATATATGCCGCTCTCCTCGATATCCGAGGTTATTTCGGCCCGGCATTACGGCACAATTCAGCCGGAAGCCATTCCCGTTGAGGATGTTTTGCCCAGAATAGAGCGGCTGGTTCGGCAATATTCTTAAAGTCGGTCCGCGAGAAGGCCCTTATCCTCCATTTCGCCCGCGTCAATCAGGCGGTCGCACGAAAGCCCGATCAGGCGAATGCTCTTGTCCAGGGTTTCGGCGTGCAAGAGGTGCGTACAGGCTTCCCACAGGGTTTCCGCGTCCTGGGTCGGCACGGGCAGGCCAGTTGAGCGCGTTCTCTGGACGAAATCGGCCGTTTTCATTTTCACCGTTACCCCGGCGGCAAGCTTATCCGCCGCCTGAAGCCGCCGCGCCACGGTTTCGGCCAGCGGGCGCAGGGCTTCGCTGAGGTCATCCACGCGCGTGCGGTCCTTGCGAAACGTCGTTTCCGCGCCGACGCTTTTGGTGGGGCGGTCGGGGGTGATGCGGCGGCGGTCGTGCCCGCGGGCGAACTCGGCAAGACGCAACCCGACTTGGCCGAAGCGGCGCGCCACCCAAATCGGCTCGCGGGCGGCAAGATCACCAACCGTGCGGATGCCTTCGCGCTCCAACGCGGCGGCCAGCGCTTTGCCGACGCCCCAGAGCAGCGAGACCGGGCGCGGGGCCAGAAAGGCCATCGCTTCCGCCTGACCAATCAAAGCAAAGCCGCGCGGCTTATCGAGATCGGAGGCGATTTTTGCCAGGAGTTTGTTCGGCCCGAGACCAATTGACAGGGTGATCCCGAGGTTCGCCTCGACCTCGCGCGCGAGGTTTGCCAGCAGGAGTGCGGCGGGCACGGCACCCCGCTGGCTGGGTTCGGTGAGATCGAGAAAAGCTTCGTCCAGCGCCAGCGGCTCCACCAGCGGGGTCAGCGCGAGGAGACGGCGGCGCAAGGCGCGGCTCACGGTCGCGTATTTGCTGATCGCGGGCGGGAACACCGTGGCGTCGGGGCAGAGGCGCAGGGCTTGGGCCATCGGCATGGCCGAGCGCACCCCCGCAGCCCGCGCCACATAGCAGGCCGCTGAAACGACGCCGCGCTCGCCGCCGCCGACGATTACGGGCTTATGGCGTAAATCGGGCCGGTCTCTTTTTTCCACAGATGCATAAAATGCGTCACAATCGATATGGGCGATGGTGAGCCGGTCCCATTCGGCATGGAAGCGCAAGCGGGGCGACCCGCAGACCGGGCAGCGCGTTCGCAAGCGTGCGAGCGCGTCGCGGCCGGTTTCCGGGGCAGGAAGGGGGCTTGCGAGGCAGTCGCGGCAGAAGCCCGTTATGCCCGCCGATTCAAAACGACCTAACATTCCCCGAGCATAGTCCCAACAGATGTTAAGGTTATGGTTTCTTTGCGAGTGGCGAGTCGCTAGAGTGTTCAGTGTGTTGCGGGCGGCACAGGGCCCCGGGCGCTTGGAGGCTTCGGTATATTTCGATGAAGACGGTTTTGATCGTTGAAGACAACGAACTGAATATGAAGCTTTTCCACGATCTGTTGGAAGCGCGCGGCTATCGTATTTTGCAATCGAGGGACGGTATGGAAGCCCTGCGCCTTGCGCGCGAGGAGCGACCTGACCTGATCTTGATGGATATTCAACTGCCGGAAGTGTCTGGCCTTGAAGTCACCAAGTGGATCAAACAAGATGAACATCTGCGATCCATCCCCATTATTGCTGTTACGGCGTTTGCCATGAAAGGCGATGAAGAAAAGATTCGCGAGGGAGGCTGCGAGGCATATATTGCCAAACCAATTTCGGTCGCGAACTTCCTCGAGACCGTTCAGCGCTTTTTGGGTTAAGGGCTAATGCCGGGCCGTATCCTCGTCGTTGACGATATTCTTCCGAATATCAAACTGCTCGAAGCAAAACTGACGAGCGAATATTATGACGTCATCTCGGCGGAGAACGGGCCGACGGCGCTGGAACTCGCGCGGAGCGAATCGCCCGATCTTATTCTTCTCGACGTAATGATGCCCGGCATGGATGGGTTCAAGGTCTGCGAGAAGCTGAAAGAAGACCCGGCGACCGCCCATATTCCGGTGATTATGGTCACGGCTCTATCGGATACCGCCGACCGGGTGCGCGGCTTACAAGCCGGGGCCGATGATTTTCTGTCGAAACCCGTGCGCGATGTGCCGCTGTTTGCGCGCGTCCGTTCGCTCATTCGCCTGAAAAACCTGATGGATGCCTGGCGGGTACGGGAAGAAACCTCCTCTCGCCTCGGCCTTGCGGCGCCCGCGCCGGTGATGAGCCAGGAAGTGGCTACGGAAGGGCGGATTTTGGTGGTCGAGGAAAGCGCCATCGACGCCGAGAATATCGTGAATATTCTCAAATCCGACCGGCATTCCATCGCGTCCATCCATAATACTGAAGCTGCGATTGCCGCCGTAAACAGCAATGTTTTCGATCTGGCGATTATTTCGCTCACCTTGATGGAAGGCGATGCGCTGCGGCTGTGCAGCCAAATCCGCTCCCACGTCAATGAAAGTGTGCGTTCCTTGCCGATTCTTCTGCTCGCGGAAGACGAAGAGGATATTGGTAAGATCGCCAAGGCGCTTGATCTGGGCGTCAATGATTACGTCATGCGCCCGATCGAGCGGCAGGAACTGCAAGCGCGCGTGCGCACGCAAATTCGCCGCCGCCGCTATCAGACCCGCTTACGCACCAATTTCGAGGAAAGCATCGCGCTCGCCTCAACCGATGCGCTCACCGGTGTCTATAACCGCCGCTATCTCGACGTGCATTTGGATCAAATGGTGCGCAACGCCAATGACGTGCGCAAGCCGCTTTCGGTGGCCTTTTGCGATATCGATCATTTCAAACGCCTCAACGATACCTACGGTCACGCGGCGGGCGATGAGGTGCTGATTGAGTTTGCCAATCGCATGCGCCGGTCGTTGCGCCACTTCGACATGATCGCCCGCATCGGCGGCGAAGAATTTGTCGTGGTTATGCCCGACACGAACATTGATGTGGCAATTAAAGTGTCGGAACGGCTGCGCACGCGCATGCAGGACGACCCCTTTACCGTGACGGCGGCGGGCGAATTGCCGGTGACGATCAGTATTGGCGTTGCGGTTTCCGATATGGTGGAAACTTCGGGGTCCGAGTTGCTGCGCCGGGCGGATGAAGCCATGTATCGCGCCAAGCAAGCGGGCCGGAACCGCGTTGAAGCCTCGATGCCGGTCGCCTAACGGCGGCCACACTGGGTCAAGAGAGCGGGGGAGTTTCCCCCGCTTTTTTTATGCCGGGCTTCTCCCTAAACCCATAAACGAAAAGCGCCGGTACAAGACCGGCGCTTTCGATTTCAAGCTGCGTGACCAGCTTAAACTACTTAATTTTCGCTTCGCGGAACACGACGTGCTTGCGCACGACCGGATCATACTTCTTGAGTTCCAGCTTGTTCGTGGTCTTACGCGGGTTCTTCTTAGTCACGTAGTAGAAGCCCGTGTCCGCGGTGCTAACCAGCTTGATCAGCAGGGAAGTTGGCTTTGCCATGTCGCTCGGTCCTAATAATGGATCGCCCAAAGAGGAGGGCACAATATCGAGTAACACCGATGAGTCAAGCGATATTCGGAAAACGAATGTTCGTGAAACGGTACCTGAAACCGCTCTTGTCCGCCGGGCTGGTCGATGCTAGGGGTATAGGCCTCTATCGATGCTGCGTCGATAGTAAGTTACGAATGGGGATTCTGACGTGGTGAAGGTCGCGCAATGGTGTATGGGCCGATGGCGTCGCGGTTAAGCGCGCTATCCCTCGTTTAACCGTTTTTTGCGAAA
>NZ_JBILQX010000126.1:0-10499 GCF_044372965.1 Elstera sp.
CAGGGGTCGGCAAAACCTATGAGATGCTGCGCATCGCCCGGCAGCGGCGGCGCGAGGGGGTGGATGTCGTCGTCGGCGTGGTTGAAACCCACGGGCGGGTGGAAACCCAGCGCATGCTCGCCGGGTTGGAAATTCTGGACAAACGCGCGGGCGAGTATAAGGGCCGCACGCTGCCGGAAATGGATCTTGACGCCATTCTGGCGCGTAAACCCGCGCTGGTGCTGGTGGACGAACTCGCCCATACCAATGCGCCCGGCAGTCGCCATCCCAAGCGCTATTTGGACGTGGAAGAAATCCTCGCCGCCGGGATTGATGTGTTCACCACGCTGAACGTGCAGCACGTCGAAAGCCTGAACGATGTGGTGGCGCGCATCACCCGCGTCCGCGTTCGCGAGACGGTCCCCGATTCGATCATCGACCGGGCCGACGAAATCGAACTGGTCGATGTAACACCGGAAACCCTGCAACAGCGCCTCGCGGAGGGGAAAGTCTACGGGCACGAACAGGCCCAACGCGCGCTAAAACATTATTTTTCCGCCGGGAACCTCACGGCCTTACGCGAACTCGCCCTGCGCCGCACCGCCGACCGGGTGGATGCGCAGATGCGCGACTTCATGCAAAGCCACGCCATTTCCGGCCCGTGGGAAACTGGCGAGCGATTGCTGGTCTGCATCGACCCGCGCCCGGCGGCGGATTTGCTCATTCGTCAGGCGCGGCGGATGGCCGACCGGCTGCGCTGCGCCTGGACCGTGCTGCATATCGAAACCCCCAACCCGCTTGGCCTGTCCGACGCCGCGCGCACGCGGATTGCCGAAGCCATGCGCCTTGCCGAACGCTTAGGCGCGGAAACCGTGACCCTGCCGGGGCGATGGGTGGTCGATGACGTGCTGGCCTATGCGCGCAGCCATAATGTGACGCAGATCATCGTTGGCCATTACAGCTTGCCGCGCTGGAAACGCTGGCTGTCGGGCTCGGTCACGCAGGAATTGGTGCGCAAGGCGAGCGATATCAGCCTGCGCATCGTGCCCTTGGGCGAGGGCGGGGCGGCGGTTTCGCTGGCGCTGCCAAAGCGACCGCCGCTGTCGGCCTTTATCGAGGCGACGCTGACCGTGGGCGCGGCGACGGTGATCGCTTCCGGGCTCGACCGGCTGATTGAGGTCACGAACCTCTCCTTGGTGTTTCTCACCGGCGTTTTGGTCGTCGCGGTGCGGCGCGGGCGCGGGCCGTCGCTCTATGCCGCCACGCTGTCGGTACTGCTCTATAATTTCCTGTTTTTGCCGCCGCTCTATACCTTCACGATTGCCGATCCCGCCAATGTGATTTCGCTGATCGCCTTCTTCGTTACGGCCCTGGTGACGAGCAATCTCGCCGCGCGCACCCACGCCCAAGGCACGGCGGCGGCGCAGCGGGCGAAGATCACGGCGGACCTCTATAGCTTCAGTCGCAAGCTCGCTGCCATCGGTGCGATGGATGATCTTCTGTGGGCGATTTCGCACCAGATTGCGGCGATGTTGAAGGTCAGCACCGTGGTTCTGCTGCCCGAGGGCGAGCATCTTTCGGTGCGGGCCGGGTATCCGCCCGAAGATCAGCTGGAAGAGGCCGATCTTGCAGCGGCGCACTGGGCGTTCAGCAAGGGCCAGGAAACGGGCCGCGATTCCGACACGCTGCCGGGCGCGCGTTGGCTGTTTCTGCCGCTGCGTACCGACCGGGAGATTATCGGCGTGCTGGGCCTGGATCGGGCCGAGCGGGGGCGGCCGATCCTGTCGCAGGAAGAGCGCCGCTTGCTCAATGCCCTGGCGGATCAAGCCGCGATTGCCATCGAGCGCATCACGCTCGCCGGAACCGTCGATGAAGCGCGGCTGCTGGCTGAAACGGAAAAGCTGCGCGGGGCGCTGCTCACGTCGATTTCACACGATTTGCGCACGCCGCTTGCGACCATTTTGGGCTCGGTCACGGCCCTGCGGTCGTTCGGCGCGCGCTATGATGATGCTGCGCGCGATGAGGTGCTGGGCAGCGTGCAGACCGAAGCCGAGCGCCTGAACCGCTTCGTCGGTAATCTTTTGGATATGATGCGGCTCGAAGCAGGCTCCCTCACCCCGAAGCAAGATCCGCTCGATCTGGCGGAAGCGGTGGGCACCTCCCTGCGGCGCACGGCGGCGCTGCTGGCGGGGCATCGGGTGGAAACCCATCTGCCGGATGATCTGCCAATGGTGCGGCTCGACCATGTGCTCTTCGAGCAAGTGTTGGTGAACCTTCTCGATAATGCCGCAAAATACGCGCCAAAGGGCTCGATAATTCGGATTGAGGCGCGGGAGACCCCGGACGGGGGCGTTCGCCTGAGCGTGGCGGACCAAGGCCCCGGCATTCCCCCCGACCGGCGCGCCAGTATTTTCGAGCGGTTCTACCGGCTCGACGTCAGTGATAGCTCGCCGAGCGGAACCGGTTTAGGGCTCGCCATCTGCTGGGGCTTTGTTGAGGCGATGGGCGGGCGTATTCAGGTGGAGGATGCGCCCGGTGGCGGCGCGGCCTTTGTGATTTCCATACCCGAGACCTTGATTCATGTCGAACCCCTCCGGGATTAACCCGCGCGCGACTCTGCTGGTCGTCGACGATGAACCGGCGATCCGGCGGTTTTTGCGCACCAGCCTTGCCGCGCAAGATTATGCCGTGATCGAGGCCGAAACGGGAGCCCAGGGGCTCGCCGCCGCCCGCCGCCCCGGCGTCGATCTGATGATTCTCGACCTCGGCCTGCCCGACCGCGACGGGCTCGACGTGATTGCCGATTTGCGCATGAGCAGCGCCCTGCCGATTATTGTGCTCTCCAGCCGGGGGGAGGAGGCGAGCAAGGTCGAAGCGCTCGACCTTGGGGCCGATGATTACATCGTCAAGCCGTTTAGCATCGAAGAGCTGTTGGCGCGTATTCGCGTGGCCCTGCGGCACCGGCTGCAAACCCAGGGCGCGTCGGAGGTTTTTACCCTCGGGCCGCTCACCATCGATCTCTTTCACCGTCGCGTGCTGCTGGACGGGGCGGAGGTAAAGCTCTCCCCGAAGGAATGGGGCATTCTCGCCGAACTCGCCAAACATCCGGGCCGCGTTCTGACCCATAAGCATCTTCTAAAAGCCGTATGGGGCCATGAGGATGGGGCGGATGTGCAGTATCTGCGCGTCTACGTGCGCCAATTGCGGCAAAAACTCCACGATCCCGCCGATCAGCCCCGGTTTTTGCTCACCGAAGCCGGGGTTGGGTATCGCTTGGCGATTCCGTAGCGGCGTTTGTTGCGACTGCTGATAAGAATCACTCTCAATGATATTGATAATTCTTCGCACCTGCGGCAGGATG
This sequence comes from Elstera sp., assembly GCF_044372965.1. Lineage (NCBI taxonomy): Bacteria > Pseudomonadati > Pseudomonadota > Alphaproteobacteria > Rhodospirillales > Rhodospirillaceae > Elstera > Elstera sp. Next base: position 3,341 of record NZ_JBILQX010000126.1, read on the forward strand.
CGGGCCGTTCCCCATTTTGCTGCGCGAAGGAGTTACCCCGTGGACGCACCCCTTTCCGGCCCCGGCCTGTCGTTCATCGGGCTGCTCACGCAGGCCGATAGCGTCGTGAAAGCGGTGATGATTCTGCTGGCCCTCGCCTCGGTCTGGGGCTGGGCGGTGATTCTCGAAACGTTGCGGCGGCTGTGGTTGGCGCAGCGCAGTTTGCAGCCGTTTGAGGCGGGCGAGTCGGTGGCGCTGGCCGAGGTCGCGCAGCGGCCCGATGGCGCGGCCCAGCGCGTGCTCGCGGCGGGGTTGCGCTTGGTCCAGCAGGACCGCGCCGCCTTTTCCGGCACCTCGGCGGCCACCCAGCGCGAGCATCTCGTGAGCGTCATGCGCGTGCAATTGGGCCGGGAAGTGCGGCTGTTGGATCGGCGTTTGCCGGTACTGGCGACGATTAGTTCTTCTGCGCCGTTCATCGGCCTGTTCGGCACGGTCTGGGGCATCATGAACAGCTTCACCGCGATTGCCCAGGCGCGCGATACCAGCCTCGCCACGGTCGCGCCGGGGATTGCCGAAGCCTTGCTGGCGACCGCGATGGGGCTGGTTGCCGCCATTCCCGCCGTCATCGCCTATAATCTTCTCGCCGCGACGATTGGGCGGTTTTCGGCGCGCACGCAAGCGGTGATGGCCGAGACGGCCTTGAAGCTGACGCGCGCGCCCGCCGCCGCCGATAAGGCCGCGTAGCATGGCCGGGGGATTGCTACCGAGCAGCGGGGGTGACGAAGACGGGCTGCCCGCCGTCGCCGATATCAATATTACGCCGCTGGTCGATGTGATGCTGGTGCTGCTCATCATCTTTATGGTGGCAGCGCCAATGCTGGTCGCCGGGGTTCCAGTGGAACTACCCAGCAGCCAAGCCGCGCAACTGACGCCGCCTGCGCCGCCGATTACCCTGTCGGTGGACGGGCAGGGGCAGGTTTTCCTCGATCAAGAGCCGATTGCGAAGCCGAACCTGTCCGCCCGCCTGCGCGAGCTTGCCGCCGCCGACAAGACCCGCCCGATCTATGTGCGCGGCGATAAAAGCCTCTCCTACGGCACGATTGCCGAGTTGATGGGCCAGGTCGGGGCGGCGGGGTTCAGCCGCGTGGCCTTGCTCACCGAACCCGTAAAACCGTAGCCCCCCGCCGGAAGCTGAACGGATATGGCGAAAGCCTTTCTCACCTCCTTTTCGCTGCATGTTGCCGCCGTTGGCCTGCTGGTCTGGCTCGCGCCCGATGGGCAATCGATGCCGAGCGAAAAGCCACAGTTGATCGAACTTCAGCCGATGGCGCTGCTGCCGAGCCCGCCGCCGGCACCCGCCGTTGTTGCCGAACCTGAAATCGTTCCCGAGCCGCCCCAAATCGAACCGCCTCAGGTCGTCCCCCCGCCGGAGCCGCCGCCGCCCGAGCCGATTGCCGAGCTTCCACCGCCGCCCGAGCCGCCTTTGCCTGAACTGCCGCCACTCCCGGAACCGCCCCCGGAAGTGAAGCCCGAAGAACTCATCCGCAGTGTTGCCGCTCCCGTCGATCCGCTCCCACCGCCCCCGCCGCCAAAACCGAAACCGGCCCCCAAGCCGCGCCCCATTGTCGCGAAATCGCCGCCCGCCGTGCCGAAAGCCCCGCAGGAGGTGACGCCCGTGGCCCAGTCCGCGCCGGAACCCGTTGCCGCGCCTCCCTCGGTTGTGCCGCCTCAGGCCACCGAGGCCGCCTCGGTGGCGAGCGCTGCGGCGGTCGCGCCATCGCTCGACAGCGATTACACCAGCAAGCTTTCGGCGTGGCTCTTGCGCCATCGGCCCGATGGCGCGCGCACGATGCGCGGCCAGCGCCAAGGGCAGGGGATGGTGCGCTTCACGCTCAACCGTGCCGGAAAGCTGCTCTCGAAAACCTTGCTTCAGAGCACAGGCAATGACGCCCTGGATCGGGCGATTCTGGAGATGGTGGACCGGGCAAGCCCGATGCCAGCTTTTCCACCGAGCTATCCAGGCGATGAATTTACTTTCGATTTTCCGATTCAATTCCAATTGCGGTGAAAATAAGGCATTTGCAACTAAGACGCAGTTGCATAATTGTCACCACAATGCTACGGCCTAACCTTCTCATGTGCCTGGCCGCCGCCGCTCCCCCAGGCTTTTTTCGAAGAACTCGATAAGGACTATCCGATGCGATCCTCCGATCCTTCGGCAGCGATGCGCCGTCTGCCGTTCGCGCTCGCTGCTGCTGCCTTGCCCCTCGCTGGGGCGTTTTTCCCCGCTGCGGCCCAAACGCCTGCACAAAAGCCGGTGACGCTGCCGACGATGACGGTGCAGGACACGGCGAAACCCGACGCGAACCCGAACGCTAATCCCAATGCGCCCCTGGCGGTGGAACGGTCCGCGAATCCGAAGTTCGTAAAGCCGCTTCTGGATACGCCGAAAAGCGTAACCGCCATCACTAAGGAGCAGATTAAGGACTCGGGCGCGACCTCGTTGCGCGACGTCATGCGCCAGCAACCGGGCGTGACCTTGGGGACGGGCGAGGGCGGCAATGCTTTCGGCGACCGGATTTTCATTCGCGGGTTCGATGCGCGCAACGATGTGTTTATCGATGGGCTGCGCGACCCTGGCGTGATCTCACGCGAAACCTTTGCGGTCGAACAGTTGGAAGTCATCAAAGGCCCCAGCTCCACCATCGGCGGGCGCGGCACGACCGGCGGGTCGGTCGATATCGTCACCAAAACGCCGACGCAGCAGAATTTCATCAAGGGCGAAGGCTCGCTGGGCACCGATAACTATAAGCGCCTGAGCGCCGATGTGAATCAGGTGATTTCCGATCGCTTCGCTGTGCGGCTCAACGGCATGATCCACGATACCGATGTTGCCGGGCGCAAGGAAGTTTACGATAAGCGCTATGGTGCGGCGGTCGCCGCGGAAATCAAACCGCACGAGGATTGGAAAGTCACGCTCGACTATTACCACCTCAATACGGATGCGATGCCCGACTGGGGGATTCCCTACGACACGCGCGCCAATGCGCCGTTCAATGTGCCGCGCGATACCTTCTATGGTATCGTCGGGCGCGATTATATGGAAAATAGCGCCGATATTGGCACGATCCGCGTTGAAGGCAAGCTGGCCCGCGATCTGAAGCTGGATGTGCGCGCCCGCTACGGCGTAACCAGCAATGAATATGTGATTTCAGCCCCGGAAGGCGTCAATCTCACCAATTTAACGGTGGGCTCCAACGCCAAAAATCGCGATCAGACCAACCGTTACGGCGGGCTTCAGGCGAATCTGATTTACGATCTCGATAGCAGCTTCGGCAAACATACTTTCGTCGCGGGCGGCGAAATCATGCGCGAGAAGGTGTATAATCGCGCGCCGGTGGTCACGCCGCGCTCGATCACGCAGCGGATTTATGCGCCGAACCCGAACCTGCCGTGGACGGGCTCGATTGTCTCGGGAACTTCTTATTCCGACACTACGGTTGATACCAAGGCGCTCTACCTGTCCGATACGCTGGAACTCTCGCCGGAATGGCAGCTCAGCGGTGGCCTGCGCTATGATCTCTATGATATCGGTGCCTATTCGGGAACGGGCGATTATTCCACCACCTCCAGCCGCGCAACCTATGATAAGGGCTTCCTGAACTGGAACCTTGGCCTCGTCTATAAGCTCGTTCCTTACGCCAGCATCTACGGCGCGATCAGCACCTCGTCGAACCCGCCGGGCGAGCAGGTCGATGGCGGCACCTCGGCAGGCTATGGCGGCCTCGCGTCGGGCTATACCCAGTTTACGCCGGAGAAGAATACGAACTTCGAAATCGGCACCAAGTGGCAGTTGTTCGATCGTCGCCTGAACGCCAATGCCGCGCTCTTCTATACGATCAAGGAAGAAATGCTGGTCAATAGCGGCACGCGCTTCAGCAATGGCGGGGCCGCGCGCTCGGCGGGCTTTGAAGTTAGCCTCGCGGGGAATATCACCGACGATTGGAGCGTGACCGGCGGCTATACCTATATCGACGCCAAGGTTACGGATAATCCGCTGAACCCCGCCGCCAAAGATAAGAAGCTCGCCAATATCGCCAAACATTCGCTGCTGGTGCAGACGAAATATCAAATCACCGAAGCGCTCTCGATCGGGGGTTCCGCGAATTACCGCTCGGAAGTCAATGGCGGCACGTTGGAAGCGCTCAGCACCAAGGTTCCCTCCTATTGGCGCTTCGATGCGATGGGCGAGTATAAAATTAACGAGAACGCCAGTCTGCGGCTGAACGTGCTCAATCTGGCGAACGAGACCTACTACGATACGCTCTATCGCAGTGCCTCGCCGTTTACCTATGTCGCGCCCGGTCGGTCGGCGATGCTGACGCTGGCCGTTAGCTACTAACCTTCCGAGGGATCATGCTTCTTGCCATTCCAGAGGTTCTGACCCCCGCCGAAGTCGCCGCCGCCCGCGCCGCCCTAGATGCGGCCGAGTGGATCGACGGGCGGGTGACGGCGGGGGAACAATCCGCCGCCGTCAAGCAGAACGCACAACTGGCAGAAGGCTCCCCCGTGGCCCAGGCCGTGGGGGAGATGATCCTGGGGGGGCTTGCCCGATCACCTTTGTTTATTTCGGCGGCACTGCCGCAGCGGATTTTTCCGCCGCTGTTTAATCGGTATGGCGAGGGCGCGTCCTTCGGCGTGCATGTGGATAACGCCATTCGCGCCATCCCCGGCACGCCGATCCGGCTGCGCACGGATCTATCGTGTACGTTGTTTTTCTCAGAGCCTGAGGAGTATGACGGCGGCGAGTTGATTATCGAAGATGTGTATGGCCCGCAGCGGGTAAAGCTGCCCGCCGGGCACCTCATTCTCTACCCGTCCACCAGCCTGCATCGGGTAACGCCGATCACGCGCGGGGCGCGCGTTGCCTCGTTTTTTTGGCTGCAAAGCATGATCCGCGCCGACGATCAGCGCGCGTTGCTCTTCGATCTCGATCAAACAATCCAGCGCTTGGCGCTGGAAAAAGATGCGAACGATCCCTGCGTCGTCAGCTTGTCGGGCATCTATCACAACCTCCTGCGACAATGGGCCGAAGTTTAGCGGACGGTGCTTTAAGCCGCTATTCAGCTTAACCAAGGTATCCTACTCTCGTACCCGCGCGCTGGTCGCAGAGGGAGGAAGGGAGTATCGATTGGTGAGCTTACGCCCCCTCAGAGTATGGGTGTGTATTTTAGGGCTGTTGGTCGGGAGCGGCCTACCCGCCCGGGCCGAGGAAATTCGCCTGATTGCCCCATATTTGCCGCCGTTCTCGTTCGGCGATGCGGCGGCACCCAAGGGAATTATGCTGGAAACCCTGCTGGCGGTTGCGCGGCAGGTCGGCCATTCCGGCAAGGTTTCCATCGTGCCGGTGCCGCGCATGTTGCACGAAATGGCCCAGGGCAAGCGGATGATGTCGGCCTTTATCGCCCAGCTTCAGTTTCGCGCGCGGGCCTTTACCCTCCTTGATCCAGGCGTGGAGCAAGTGCTCTCCTTCGCCAGTCTGCGCACCAATCCGGGACCGATGACGCTGGAGAGTGCAAAGCATCTGAAGAGTATCGGCCTTATCAGCAATGGGTTTCCCGAAATTTTTCTGCGCGGGGAGGGGTTTACCAACCTCGATACCGCGACGACCGAGGAAGCGAGCCTGCGCAAGCTGATGGGCGGGCGTGTCGATGCTTGGTTCAGCTCGCGCTGGGTTATTCCGGCGCTGCTTGCCCAAGAGAAGATTGATCCAGACCTGCTGCAAATTTCGGAACCCATCGTGCGGTTCCCGCTGAATTTCGCCGCGACATTGGATATTCCTGCAGACGAATTGGCGCCTTGGGCGGCAGAACTCGCCCGCTTTCGGGCGGCGGGCGGGGTCGAGCGTCTGATACGACAGTACCGGCAAGCCCTTTAAGGTTGAAAGCGGTCTATGGGGTTATCCACAATTTATTTTAAGAGTATTTTAACTTGACCCTGCTGCGTTCAGGTGCGACCAAACGCAGGATGCCGAATTCTAACGGCGGGCAAGAATAGTTAGCCGGGGGGCAGGGTTGGTTGGGTTAAGGCGGTATGGCGGATTTATCGGTGTGCTCGTGCTGCTCGCCTTTGCGCGTATCGCCGGGGCCGAGGAAATTCGCCTGATTGCACCCCATTTGCCGCCCTTTTCTGCCGCCGATCAGGGCGATCCTAAGGGCTTTATGGTCGAAACCCTCCTGGCGGTGGCGCGTGCGGTGGGACATTCGGGCAAGGTCAATATTGTCCCGATTCCGCGCATGTTGCAGGAAATGGCCACGGGCACGCGGATGATTTCGGCCTTCACCGCCCGCATTCCGGCCCGCGAAGGTAGGTTCCGCTGGCTCGATCCGGGGGTTGAGGAAGCGCTGTCGTTTGCTGTTCTGGCTGATCGCGGCACCCCGATAACGGTGGAGGAGGCCAAAAGCCTAAAGGCCATCGGCACCATCATGAACGGCGTGCCTGAAAATTTTCTGCGGGAGCGTGGGTTTAACAATTTCGACTCGGCGACGACCGAGGAGGCGAGTTTGCGCAAGCTGCTGGTGGGCCGGGTGGAGGCTTGGTTCACCTCGCGCTGGGTTATCCCCGTGGTGATGGAGAATGAGGCGGTGAGCACCGATCGTATTCTTCTGTCCGACCCGGTCACGCGCTACCCGTTAAATTTCGCGGCAACGCTCGATATTCCCGAAGAAGAACTGGTCCCCTGGCGGGCGGCGTTGGCGCGTTTTCGGGCTGACGGCGGCGTTGAGCGACTGACGGCACCTTATCGACGCTAAGGATTACTCATGCGGCGCACCCGTAAGTTTTGCTGCGCTGCACGTTCAGGGGGCCTCGACAAAATGTCGCAGAGGAGCTAAGGCCAGCGGCAAAGCGTCAGTAAAGGAGCCCCCGCCATGGCTAGTCTATTTTCCCGCCGGACCTTGTTGATTTCAACCGCGCTGCTGGGTCTTGCCCCAATTGTCGACGCGGCGGACCCGCTGAAAATCGGCGTGATCGCCAGCTACTCCGGCGCTTATGCCGATTATGGTAAGCAGATTGATGGCGGCATGGCGGTTTATCTGGCGGAAACCGGCGGCATGCTCGGCGGGCGGCCCGTCACCTTCGTTCGCAAGGATACGGCGGGGCCTGCGCCCGATGTGGCGGC
>NZ_JBILQX010000127.1:0-10464 GCF_044372965.1 Elstera sp.
GTCGGGGCGGTCAGCACGGCGGGCGGGAGCGGGCGCGCTTGATCGATCAGGATCGGGCGGCTATCGCCTGCGGGCAGCACCACGCGGTAATTAGTTTTATACGTCACCGCGTCCGTGCGCTTCATAACACCGCGCGCCGCGGTAAGGGTTTGCAGGCGGCTGGTGCTCTCCTCTTTCCGCGTCAGTTTCGCCCGCCCGTCGCGGGCATAGGCGATAAAGCGGCTTTCGCCCTTGGGGAACAGATCGAGCCGCCCGTCGCCAACGAAGCCGCGCGGGCCGTCGTAAAGCGCAACCACCCCCGGCGGCAGGCTGGTCGCGCCGCTATTGGTGACATCGACCGCCGCTTGCAGGGAATTTTGAAGCGCGCTCGCATCCCACACCAGCACCTGCTGCGCCGGAACGCTTTGATCGATAATCGGCACCGAGAGCGACTGCCCGGCGGCGACGCTGATGGTTTGCGGCAGGGTTAAATCGATTTGTGTTAGGTTTTCACTGGCGTCGGCGGTCGGAACCGGCGCGGAGGTCAGCAAATCCTGGCTGCGGGCCAGGGCCGCTTTCGGCGCGAACATCGGGGCGGGCGATGGAACCGGGGCCGCCGCTGCGCTACTAATCGTCATCGCCCCCTGATCCGCCTCCAACGGCCTTACCTTCGCCACGGTCGGGGCGATCTCCGGCCGATCCACCCAGGTCGAGGCATAGAGCGACTGGCGGAACGTCACCGGCTGGCCTGACGAGAGGGTAAGGCGGATATTCTTCCAATCCTTGCCCGTGCGGTTTTCCAGCACCGCCCAGCCTTGCAGGCGCGCGGTTTTACCGTCCGGGGACAGGTCGAGCCGGTAGGTGGCTTTCCACACCGGGGCGGCCACCACATAGGCGAGTTTCGCCACCCGCTCGCCTTGGCCCGCAACGGAAATCGACAGCGTGCGCGCGCTGCGGTCGCGGCCTTCGGCGAGGCTGGCAAGCGCCCGGTCGAGCCGCGCTTGCAGGGCCTTATCCGTGAGGCGAACGGTGGCCCCCGGCTCCAGCACGGTCTCGGTCAGCCCGGTTTCGGTGAGGAGCGACAGGATCAAGCGGCGCACCGGTTCAGGCCGGTCCTTGCCTTGGGCTTCCTCGCGCTCGATCACCGCCATCAGGCGGCCCTTTTGCGAGCGCAGGGTATTATCAATCTCGATCAACTGGCCGACCAAGGCTTGCAGAAGCGCCGACGTGCTGGTGAGGGCTTCGGGGGGCACCGGCAGATCGGCAAGCGCGCTATCGTCGCTGCTGCCCGCCAGCGTCACCCGCTGCACCGCGCCCGCCGGATCGAGCACGATCAGGCTTTTCAGCACGTCATCGACCTGGCTGAAGGGCACCGTGAGATCAAGGGTATCGTCGCCCTTCACCCTGGCTTCCTGTTCGACCGTGGCAACCCCCGCTTGGGTGAGCAAAACCGCCGTTACCTGCGGCTCCACGGCCCAAACGGGGAAACTCAGCACCAGGGCGGGGACGAGCAGCAAGGAGGGGCGCATAGAAACTCTCCGGTTGAAATAGGCTCTTCGGGGATTACATCGGGATTGCGGCAAGACTGCGATTGGGGGCAGGCTGATGCCGCTCTTTTTAAGGCACCGGATACCATGATTCCCGCTTTCTACAATGATCTGATGCTGACCGAAACCGAAGCGTGGCGACGGCTGACTCTCGGGGCCTCAGATCGTACCTGTCCCTTTCATCTGATGCAGCTTGCCAGCCTACGCCACGATGCTTCGGGCATGCTTGAACCGCAGGTGCGAACGGTGGTTTTGCGTGGGGTCGAAGCCGCCGAAAAACGCCTGCGTTTTCATACCGACGCGCGCTCGCCGAAAGTGACCGACCTTCAGCAGCACCCGCGCGTGCAGGCACTGTTTTACGATCCCGCCGAGAAGATTCAACTGCGCCTCAGCGCCACCGCCGCCCCGGCGTCTGAAACTTTGCGCGCCGAAGCCTGGGCTGCAACCGGGCGCTTGGGCCGGGAATGCTATGCGGTGGAAACCGCGCCGAGTGCGCCGCAGCCCGGCCCTGCGGCCCCTTTCGCGGCTGAAGCCGATCCTGCCGTGTTTCTGCCGATTGTCTTGACCGTTACGGCCTTAGACTGGCTCTATCTGGCGAGCGTCGGTCACCGCCGCGCCGCTTTTACCTATGATTCAACGGGTCACTTGTCCGACGCGACGTGGCTTGTTCCCTAAACTGGATTTGAATGACGCTTCTTCAGCTTTCCCCTGCATCAGATGCCGATTTCGCTTGGCTACTCGCCCCCCACACGGCCCACCCGGGCGGGCTTACCGTTGCGCCGGGCGGGCTTGAAACGGAATCAACTTTGCGCCGTCTCAGAGGCCTTGCGGAGACCCTGCGGCGACAGCACCCCCCAGGGGCTTGGCTGATGGTCCAGGGACCGGAAATCGTCGGGCTGATTGGCTATAAGCTGGCCCCCGATTCCGAAGGGCGGGTCGAGTTCGGCTATGGCCTCGCCGAAAGCCGCCGCCGCCTGGGATTCGGCACCCAGGCGGTCGCGGCCTTGGTCCGCGACGCGACGGAGGATTCCGATATTCGGCTGCTCTACGCCGAAACCCTGGTCGGCAATATCGGGTCGCAGAAAGTGCTGCGCGCCAACGGCTTTCATCAAAGCGCCACCCGCGAGGATGCGGAAGATGGCGCGCTGCTGTGCTGGTCGCGCGCGGTTTAGCTTTTCGGTTTTAACGGCGGGGCTTTTTCCAGCAACGCCGCCAAGCCTTCGAACGCGCCTTCGGCGGCAAAAATCGCAGCCTCGCCCCAGTTGTTATCGAGGCTGCCCGCCGGAATCTGATTTTCCTGCTCCACCGTGCCAAGCTCGCTGCCGTCGGGCATCAACAACACCCAGCGCAGGCGGATGAGTTGAACACCGCTAACGGGTTTTGCAAGGCTCACCGTGCCGCTGACGACGAGGGCTTCCGGCGTGTCGCGCTCGACGATCGGCACGCCGTTTTCACGCAAGATAAATTCCAGCGCGCGTTTTAGGGCAAGCTTGCCGTCGCCCGGCGCACCGTCGACCCCCCAGACCGAAACGCCGCGCACGCCTTGCGCTTCCGCGACGGTCGGGTTCAGCATCGGCACGAGCGCGGTCGTCACGCCGCGCGCGATGCGGTCGAGTTGCGGGATCGTTGGGTTTTGGGCTTGGCCGCGCGGAATCGCATCGCGGCGGTTTATCATGCGCACATCGCCCCCATCGGGCGGGACGAGGAACCAGGCGATCTGCACCTCCTCCTCCTGGGGGGAAAGAGGGGTGAGGCTGGCCTCACCGCGCAACAAGAACGCCCCGCGATGGCCGATATCAACCGCCGCCGGAATATCCTCGTCGCGCAAGCGCTGGGCAATCGCCGCGCGCAAGGGGCCGGATAGGGCCGAGGGCAGGCCCGAAATTTCGAGAATGGATACACCGTGCGTATCCTTGGGCAGCATCGCCACCGCAGCGCCCTTTTCTTGGGCCGACGGCTGGAAAGGCTGGGGTAAGGGCTGGCACGCGGCTAAAAGCGCCAGCACGCCGAGAGCTAGAAAGCGATACATGCGGCAATCGAGAGCAGCAGGGCGATGGCAAAAAATTGGAAGAGATAGGGCATGGCTACGGCGCTTTACGGGGCCAAGGCAATCGCCGAGATCAGGCGGCCATAATCAGCGGGCGCGCCGCCATTGGCCAAAGTCTCGCGCCGATAGCTGAAAAAACGGGCCGGATCGGCTAGCGTGTCTTCGCCCAACAGTTCCGCCGCGCCGAGGCGCAGTTTTTCGAGCCGGTGCAGCAAATAGCCGCCGAGATCGAACATCGCGTGCCCCTCGCGGCTGGCAGGTTCGAAGAAATCCATATTATCGGGGTCGGCATCCATGAAGGTGGCAACGAATTCGTCGGAAACCTCGTAGGACTCAGGACCAATGCAGGGGCCGATGACCGCATGAATACGGGCGCGCTTCGCCCCTTGCGCCACCATGGCATCAACGGTCGCCTGCGCCACGCCGCCCAGCGCGCCGCGCCACCCGGCATGGCACGCGCCGATCACCCCGGCGTCGCTATCGGCGAACAGGATCGGCGCGCAATCGGCGGAGAGCACGCCGAGCACAAGCCCCTTTTGTTTCGTGACGAGCCCATCAACCTGCGGGGCCGCGCCGTGCGCCCAGGGCGTCGTGACAATCTCGACCGCTTTGCTATGGACCTGATGGCCGGTGACAAGCTGCGCGCCGCCCGACGCGCCCAAGAATTTCGCCACGCGGTCGCGGTTTTCCGCCACCGCTGCGGGATCGTCCTTGGAGCCGAATCCGGCGTTCAAGCTAGCGTAAATCCCCTGCGACACCCCGCCATCGCGGGTGAAGAAGCCGTGGCGCACGCCCGGAAGGTCGAGAAACTCGGAGGTCAGCGGGGCAAGGCTCATCGCGGGTTTCCTTGTGGCCTAAGCGGGCATGCCATCGAAGGCGAGCGGCGTTGCCATTTCGCTGGTCGACGCCCAACCGAGCTTTTCATAAAGCTTGCGGCCATTGGCGGTTGCATGCAGCACAGCATAGGAAAGGCCCCGGCGCGTGAGTTCCGCCTGGCTTTCCATCATCAGGCTGCGCGCAACCCCTTTGCCGCGATGGGGCGGTTCGACATAGAGGTTCAGCACATAACCGCGCCGATCATCGTGCGGGTGTGAGGGGTGCGGTGGCCAGGTGAGTTCCAGCAGACCAATCCCCCCGATCGCGCGGCCCTCGTCATCGACCATAAAGCCAAAATAGCGGCCATCGGCGAGGCGCGGGGCCAGCCACTCGCGGAACGGAACGGCCATGGTGGCAATCGCCATCATGTCCCATCCGGCTTCGCGGAACATGGCTTCACGGTGACGGCAAATCAGCGTCAAATCGGTCGGGCTAACAGGGCGGAGGCTTCGCATGCCCGCATCTTTATCACCCTGAACGGCCCTGTCCAGGCCCCTTTAACTTACGAAGCCCGGCAGCGCCGATAATCCAACCGGCCCGAGGCCAATTACTTTGAACAAGCTTCCCATGCGGTCCGGCGCGATGAGCCGGTGCATGCCTTCGACGAGATCATGGGCCTTGGCGGCATCGGCATCGCGCACCAGGCGCTGCGCCCGCTCCAAAATACCGAGGCGGGTGAGGAAGGCCCCCTGCTCAATTGGGCCATGCACATCGACGCCGCTCATCCTTGCCGCCGCCCCAACCGCGCTGAAATCCACATGGGCGGTCAGATCGGCCTCGCCGGGATCTTGCAGCACGGGGTGGTATTGGTGGCGGCGCACGGCTTGCAGCGAATCGCCCGCCGCCGCCTCGGCATAACCATAATCGATGAGGAGGGCCGCGCCGCCATAATGGGCCAAACGACGGCTAATCGCGGCCACCGTTCCCCGGATCGTCGGCGAGACTTCGGCAATGCTGGTTTCAGGGGCCTGGGCCACCTCGGGCGTCAGCAGCCGCGCCAATGGCGAGGCGGTTTTGCCGATCTGAAAGCCGAAATCACCCGCCTCGGTCAACCCAACCTGCCGTTCGCGCCATTGGCCCTCGCGCTTCACCAACTGGTGAATCGGCAGCGCGTCGAGAAACTCATTGGCCAGCAGAATGAACGGTCCAGGCGGCAGATCGGTTAAGCGCTCGTGCCATTCGACCGCCTCACCCTCCAAGGCCTTCGCCTGCCGGGTGCGCAAGACCGGGCTGGTCTCCACGAGATGCACGCGCAGGGCCGCGTGAAACCCCGGCGCGACAAGGCGCACCGCGCGCAAAGCATCGGCCATCAAAGTGCCGCGCCCCGGCCCCAGTTCGACAAAGCCGATCGGGTCGGGCTGGCCGAGCAGGCCCCAAACATGCGCCGACCAGAGGCCGAGCAATTCGCCGAACATCTGCGAGCACTCGGGCGCGGTCACGAAATCGCCGCCCGCAACCGCCCCGGCCACCGCGGGAAGCGCCGAGGGCACCGCGCCCGCCGCCGAATCCGGCACCCCGCCAAGGGGATCGCGCGTGCGGTAGTAACCGAGCGTCGGATGCCCTAAGGCGAGGCGCATATAATCCGCCACCGTAATCGGGCCGAGTTCGAGCCGCCGCCGCAGCAGATCTTCGAGCGATTCGCTCATGCTGCGCTGGGAACCGCCTTGGCTTGGGGTTTAGCGCGGACCATCAACCAAATTCCAACAATAATCATCGGCACCGAGAGCAACTGCCCCATCGTCGCCCCGGCAACCAGAAACCCGAGGAAAGGATCGGGCTGGCGGAACAGCTCGCCGATACTGCGCGCAACGCCATAGCCCGCCAAAAACGCCCCGCCCAAAAAGCCGGGACGGTCGCGGAAGCCCTTCACTTCCAGCACGCGCAGCACCAGAAACAGCAACAGCCCTTCAAGGCAGGCTTGATAAAGCTGGCTCGGATGGCGCGGCTCCGGCCCGCCCGTGGGGAAGACCATCCCCCAGGAGACATCTGTGACCCGGCCCCAAAGCTCGCCATTGAGGAAATTCGCAATGCGCCCCAGCCCAAGCCCGATGGGCACCACGCCGACCAGCAAATCGCCGAAGGGCAGCAGCGGAATCTTGCGGCGGCGGGCAAAGAGGATGAGGGCGATAATCACCCCCAGCGCGCCGCCGTGAAAGGCCATGCCGCCGTGCCAGACCTGAAGCACTTCGCTCAGATTCTCAAGATAATAGCCGGGCTTATAGAAAATCACATACCCAAGCCGCCCGCCGAGGATGACCCCCAGCGTCGCCCAGGTGAGAAAATCGTCAATATCGGCCCGCGTCACGATCGCCGGCGCGCGGCGCGACAGGGCAATCATATAGCGCCAGCCCAGCATGATGCCGATGATATAGGCGAGCGCATACCAGCGGATGGCCAGCGGCCCGATGGCAATCGCCACCGGATCGATGGTTGGAAACATCAGCGCGGGCAGAACGGTGAGGCTCATCGCCGGGTATCCTTAGGCATAGGGATCGTCTTGCAGCAGATACTCTTGCACATAGGCCGCCACGCCCTCGGCAAGCGACGTTAAGGGCCGATCATACCCGGCGGCGCGCAGGCGATCCATGCGCGCTTCGGTGAAATATTGATATTTCGCCCGCAGGCTTTCCGGCATGTCGATAAACTCGACCTCGGGTGTCCGGTTCATCGCCGCGAAAACGGCGTTGGCCAAATCGAGAAAGCTGCGCGCCTCCCCGCTACCCGCATTAAACAACCCGCTCACCTCGGGATGGTCATAGGCCCACAGCATGATGTCGACAATATCGCCAACCCAAACAAAATCGCGCAACTGGCCGCCGTCGGCATAGTCCGGGCGGTAAGATTTGAACAGCTTCGCGCGGCCCGTTTGCTGAATTTGCGGCAGGATATGGGCAACGACACTTTTCTGCCCGCCCTTATGGTATTCGTTCGGCCCATAGACATTGAAGAACTTCAGCCCCACCCACTGCGGCGGAACCGGGCCGTCGCCCGTTACCAGCCGGGCGATGCGCCGGTCGGTGGCGTGTTTCGACCAGCCATAGGCATTCAGCGGCTGCAACTGGGCGAGGGCGGCAATCGACGCATCATCATCAAACCCCTGCGCGCCATCGCCATAGGTGGCCGCGCTAGACGCATAAATGAAGCGCGCCCCGCGCCAGCAGCACCAGTCCCACAGCTTCAGAGTGAGGGTGAAGTTCGAGCTGGCGATTAAATCCGCATCGGTTTCGGTGGTGCTAGACACCGCGCCCAGGTGAAAAATCGCGTCGATCTCGGCGGCATGGGCATCGAGAAAAGCGAAAGTTTCTTCCGGCGGGACCACGGCGGCAAGCTCGCGTTTGGCGATATTGCGCCATTTTTCGTCTTGGCCCAGCCGGTCGATCACGACCAGATCGTGCACGCCGCGCGCTTCCAAGCCCCGCAGCAGATTGGAGCCGATAAACCCCGCCCCCCCGGTCACGACGATCATATGTGTACGCCCCTTTTCTCAACTGCTCCCGGTTATACGGGAGGCGACGGCGGGCGGCAATGCGGGCGTGGCTTGTGAGGGGGCGGTTGTATGGGGTAAAGGTTTTCTAAATCCTTGGCATATGGGGCCGGAATGACCGACGAAACGCTGCCTGCGCCTGAAATGCTAGCCCCCGCAGGCGAGACGCTTCCCGTGACAACCAGCATTCGCGGCGCAAGCCTCGCCTGGATCACTTTCGGCAATACGCTGCTGAGTATTCTTACGCTGGGTATCTGGAGTTTCTGGGCCAAAACCCGCGTTCGGCGATACCTTTGGGCCAACATCCAGATTGCGGGCGATCCGTTGCATTATACCGGCACGGGGTTCGAGCTTTTTAAGGGCGCGATCATTGCGTTGCTTGTGCTGGCCCTCGCATTCGTACCCTTGAGTTTTCTGTCGGCAGCCGGATATGGAGGGGCGGCCGGGCCGATCCAGATAAGCACTTTTCTAATTCTTACCCCCATGGGCATGTTCTATGCTCGGCGCTATCGACTGTCGCGGACTGAGTGGCGCGGCATTCGTGCCGGGTTCAGTGGCAACGTGAATGATTTCATCATGCGTGCCATGGGGGTAACCGTCCTGAGCCTTTTTACCGCCTTCCTATTCGACCCCCTCCGGCAAGCCTATGTGGACCGCTATTTCTGGAACCATAGCTATTTCGGAACCCATAAATTCCGCTCGACTTTTAAGGTAGGGGATTTTGTCTATCTGTATGTCATCGCGTGGGGGTTGGCGGCCTTAGGCATCGCCAAAGGGCTCTATGAGTTCGGTCCGGCCATTTTGCTCGGTTTTACCAATGCCGCTGCGGGCGAGTCGGGTTTTCAAATGAAGGGCATTTCCCTTCTGTCTGTCTTCCTCTCGTTCGGATGGGTCTTCCCGATTGCGCTGCTCTTCTATGCCCTTTACCGGATCGCCTATTGGCGGGCGCTCGTCACCGCGACGCATTTCGACACGGTATCGGCAAAAAGCCGGTTAACCGCCTGGAATTTCATCAAAATCATTGCTGTTCTTATCCCGTGTTTCATAGTTTTTTTTGCCGGGATTATCGCGTTAGTAATCGCGCTTTTTGCCAGTTCAAAAATTCAGGGCGGGTTAGAATGGTGGGTGTTCGGATTTTTGCTGCTCTTAGTTTTAGCCGCGAATCTCTTCATTAGCGGCCTGTGGGCTTGGCTCTGGACCGCCCCTCTTGTGCGGGTTTTAGTACGGACGACGGAAATCGAGGGCACGCTTGATCTTGCAATCATCGACCAAAGCACCCTCCCGTCGCCAGGACGCGGCGAAGGCTTGCTGGGTGCCGTGGATTTTACCGGATGACCGATTTTTCCGCCTTCTATAGCGACGGCAAAACCGCCGCACGCCGGCCCGTGGGGCTGCGGATTGCCGACGAAACGGTGGACATTATTGCCACCGACGCACTGGATAATCCGATTGCGCAATGGCCGCGTTCGGCGGTTCGTTTGCGGGATGATCCTGCGCAAATACGCCGGTCGGGCGTGGTGATACTGGCCTATGGGACCGAGCAGGTCCGCCTCGCGTCCACCGCTGACCTTGAACGGCTGCGCCCCGCGCTCCCCGGATTGACCAGGCCGGACCCTAAAACCCAGCTAGAGCGGCGGGCGACGCTTCAATGGCTCGGCGGGATTGCCGCAAGTCTGGCGGGGCTGTATTTTATCCTGCCGCTGCTGGCGGCCTGGGGTGCGGGCTTCGTGCCGCTGTCCTGGCAGCGGGAAATGGGCGCGCGGGCGGAAGCCGAACTGACGAATGCCCTCAACCGGGGAAGCCCGGCCACGGTCTGCGCCGATACTGAGAATAATGACCTTGCGCGACGGGCGGCGGTGGCCCTCGCCGAGGTTGCCCAGCTTCCCGAAGCCCCGTCGATCCGCGTCTATCGGATTCCGCTGCCTAACGCCTTCGCCCTGCCCGGCAATCGTATCGTGCTGACGCAAGGCATGCTGCAACGGATGCAAACGCCCGATCAGGCGCTGGCCGTGCTCGCGCACGAGGCCGCCCATCTCGCCCATGCCGATCCGCTCGCCTCAGTCATTCAACATCAGGGTTGGGGGCTGGCGGCGCAGGTGCTGTTCGGTACGGGCGTGCTGTCGAACGTCGCGCAGGTCCTGCCGATTTTCGCCTATCACCGCGATCTCGAACGCCGGGCCGATGCCGAGGGGGCGCGCTATTTGGCGGCGCTGGGCCGCCCGCCGCAATCCCTGGCCGAAGCGCTCAAGCGGCTGGCGGGCAATGATGGCGGCGGCTGGCTCTCCACTCATCCCGGAACCGACGAACGGGCGGCGGCGCTGGCTGCGCTAGAACTGCCCGTCTCCCCCCATGCCCCTCTCACCGCGAGCCCTACCGAGTGGCGGCAATTGCGCGCGGTGTGCGGCATCAGCCCTTGATTTAACCGCCCCCGTCATAAACATGTGATACGTCTTACCCTGCTTGCCGCCCGGCGATGGGCACGGCATGGTGAGGTTTATGGCTAAGGAGGCAGTTCCGATGCGACAGCAAGG
>NZ_JBILQX010000128.1:0-10418 GCF_044372965.1 Elstera sp.
GAACTTTAAGGAATCTCCGCATTATGACCAGAGCCTTTCTGTTTCCCGGTCAAGGGAGCCAAATTGTCGGCATGGGGAAGGATCTCGCCGATACGTTTGCAACAGCCCGCGCTGTCTTTCAGGAAGTTGATGACGCGCTGTCGCAAAAACTCTCGCAATTAATGTGGGAGGGGCCGGAGGCCGACCTGACGCTGACCGAAAACGCCCAACCGGCGCTCATGGCAACCTCCCTTGCCGTGGCACGTGTCATCGAAGCTGAAACCGGTAAGCGCTTGGCCGATCTCGGCGTTGCCGTCGCCGGGCACTCACTTGGGGAATATTCGGCTCTCGCTGCCGTGGGCGCGCTGACCGTTTCCGATACTGCCCGGCTGCTGAAGCGCCGGGGGCAGGCCATGCAGAAAGCCGTACCGCTCGGCACGGGCGCGATGGCGGCTTTGCTGGGGGTTGAAATCTCGGTCGCACAGGAAATTGCCGAGGCGGCGGCCCAAGGCGAAGTCTGCGATATCGCCAATGATAATGGCGGCGGTCAGGTGGTTCTCTCGGGCACGGCCGGGGCGATTGCCCGCGCGGTTGCTTTTGCGCCGACCAAGGGGGTAAAGCGCGCGCTGCCGCTGCCGGTGTCGGCGCCCTTCCATTGCCGTCTGATGCAGCCTGCCGCTGATACGATGTCGGAAGCGCTGGCCGAGGTTGCGATGGTGCGTCCCAGCCTGCCCGTCGTCATCAATGTCACCGCGCGGCCCGAGCAGGATACCGATAAGCTTCGCCGCAGCCTGGTCGAGCAGGTCACGGGCCGGGTACGGTGGAACGAGAGCATTTCACACATGGCAAATGTTATGGGCATTTCGCAGTTTGTCGAGCTTGGCTCGGGTAAGGTCTTGACCGGGCTGGTAAAGCGGATCGCGAAGGACGCGACGGGCCTCTCGATCTCCGGCCCTGCCGATATCGAGGCCTTTCTCAAAACACTTTAAGAAAGAAATATAAATGTTTGATCTTTCGGGGAAAGTCGCGCTCGTAACCGGCGCGAGCGGCGGGATTGGCCGCGCGATTGCCGCCGGGCTGCATGGGCGCGGCGCGACGGTCGTTCTGACCGGCACGCGCGAAGCGGTTCTGGCCGAAGTCGCCGCCAGCCTCGGCGGTGAGCGCACCCATGTGATTGCCGCCGATCTGTCGCAGGCCGACGCTGCCGATACGCTGATTAAGGCCGTGGATGCGGCGGCGGGCGGGGTCGATATTCTGGTGAATAACGCCGGGCTCACGCGCGATCAGCTTTTGCTCCGCTTGAGAGATGCCGATTGGGACGGCGTGTTGGATGTCAATCTGACCGCGCCGATGCGCCTGTCGCGCGCCGTGCTGAAGGGGATGATGAAAAAGCGCTTCGGGCGCATCATTTCCATTACCTCCATCGTTGGGGCGACCGGGAACGCCGGGCAAACCAATTACGCTGCCTCTAAAGCTGGGTTGGTGGGCTTTTCGAAGTCGCTGGCCCAAGAAGTGGCTAGCCGCAACATTACGGTGAACTGCGTGGCTCCCGGCTTCATCGAAACCGCGATGACTGAGGCGCTGGGGGACGAGCAAAAGCAAAAGCTTCTCGGCGGGATTCCTCTCGGGCGCATGGGCACCGGGGAAGAAATCGCCGCCGCCGTCGTTTATCTGGCGTCCTCTGAAGCTGGTTACGTGACGGGCGAAACCCTGCACGTAAATGGCGGGATGGCGATGCTTTAAGCCGCTTTGGCTGGGGCCGGAGATGATGCGAATCTCTAGCGCCCGGTTCTGAAGTGTGTTACAGGGAGCGGCTTTCGGGCCGGAAACTCTCTCTTTTCATCCGCTCCGGAGGGGCTTGTCGGGCCTGCCCAGACCAGCTACACGGAACGATCACTGGTTACTGTCGAGGATAATTCGCAATGAGCACTGTTGCCGAACGCGTTAAGAAGATCGTCATTGAGCATCTGGGCGTGGACGAAGCCAAGGTCACGGACAATGCCAGCTTTATTGATGATCTGGGCGCGGACAGCCTGGACACCGTGGAACTGGTCATGGCGTTCGAAGAAGAATTCGGCGTGGAAATCCCCGACGATGCCGCCGAAAAGATTCTGACGGTGAAGGACGCTATCGACTTCATCGAAAAGAACAACGCTTAAAGCTATTTCCGGTTAACGGACATGCTTTTGAGCCCGCGCGGCGCATAAGCGGACCCAAGGTTGATAAGAGCCGGTTTCGGAACCTTCCGAAAGCGGCTCTTGCCACGAGGGCCGCCTGAAAGCGGCGCTGATTTGGGACCGACGAAAGTAGCGCGCGCTTCCTTCGGATCATAACGCCGCATCAGGTCTTTGATTGGTTGCATTTTTTTGTCGTCAGGTGTCCCATCTAACGACAAACTGCGCCAAGTTTGACGGCAAAAGGCGAAAGTCGCACGTGAGCAAAGCAAAACAAATCACCCTCAAGCGTGTGGTCGTTACCGGCCTCGGGATGGTCACTCCCCTGGGGACTGGCGTCGATCACAATTGGTCGCGTCTGCTGGACAGCCAGTCTGGCCTGAAGCGCGTCGACGATCATTTCAAGGTCGATGATATTCCGGCCAAGGTCGGCGGCGTCATTCCGCGCGGCAATGGCGGCCCCGGCCAGTTCGATATCGACGCGGTCGTTTCGACCAAGGATCGTCGCCGCATGGGGGATTTCATCGTCTATGCGATGGCCGCCGCCCAGGAAGCGATTGCCGACGCGGGTTGGGCACCCGAAAGCGATGCCGACCGCGAAGCGACGGGCGTCATGATCGGCTCGGGCATCGGCGGCCTGATCGGCATTACCGATGGGGCGGTGCTGGTAAGCGAGCGCGGCGCGGAACGCCTGAGCCCCTTCTATATTCCCGCCAATCTCATCAATCTTGCCTCGGGACATGTCTCGATGCGCTATGGCTTTAAAGGCCCGAACCATGCGGTCGTTACCGCCTGCTCGACGGGGGCGCACGCCATCGGCGACGCCGCGCGCCTGATTGCGCTGGGCGATGCCGAGGTGATGATCGCAGGCGGTACGGAAGCCGCCTTGTCGCGCATCGGCTTTGCCGGTTTTGCCGCCTCGCGCGCCATGTCGACCAACTTCAACGACACGCCGACGAAAGCCTCGCGCCCCTGGGATAAGGACCGTGACGGCTTCGTTATGGGCGAAGGCGCGGGTGTCGTCGTGCTCGAAAGCCTCGAGCATGCGCAAGCGCGCGGCGCGAAGATTTATGCTGAAGTCTTGGGCTACGGCATGTCGGGCGACGCCTACCACATCACCGCCCCCGCGCCGGATGGCAATGGCGGCTATCGCGCCATGCAGGCGGCGCTGAAATGGTCGGGCCTCAGCCTCGATCAGATCGATTACATCAACGCCCACGGCACCTCGACCCCGCTGGGGGATGAAATCGAGTTGAACGCCGTGAAGCGCTTGTTCGGCGAGCACGCCTATAAGCTCTCGATGTCCTCTACCAAGTCGGCCATCGGCCATTTGTTGGGCGCGGCGGGCGCGGTCGAGGCGATTTTCTCGATCCTCGCCTTGCGCGATCAAATCGTGCCGCCGACGCTGAACCTCGATAACCCCTCGGAAGGCTGCGATATCGATCTCGTGCCCCATGTGGCGAAGAAGCGGCAGGTGCGCTACGCTCTGTCCAACTCCTTCGGCTTTGGCGGCACGAACGCCTCGCTGATCTTCGGCGGGGCGGTCTAGGTCAGCTTGCTCAGGCTTCTCTCTCTGCTGTTGGGGGCGCTCGTTTTTGCGGGCGCCCTTTTTATCGTCAGCCTGCGCTGGGTGGAGGCTCAGATCGATAAGCCGGGTCCGACCAGCGTAACCAAGGTGATCTATATCCGCCGTGGGTTAGGCTCGGACGCCATCGGTCAGCAGTTGATGGACGAAGGCTTTATCGAAAAACCCTGGCTCCTCATGGCGGCGCAGCAGCTCCGCCGCGATCCGCGCGCTTTGCGGGCCGGGGAGTATGAAATTGCCGCCGGGGCTAGCCTATCGGCGATCCTGGAGCAGTTGCGCGCGGGCCGAACGGTAGTGCGTCGATTGACCTTGCCGGAAGGGCTGACGAGTTCGCAGATTCTCGACCTTATCCGCGCCGCCGACGGGCTGGAAGGTCCGATGGCGGAGACGTTGCCCGAGGGCAGCCTGCTGCCCGAGACCTATCACTATCAAAAGGGCGACCGCCGCGCCGAGATGGTCAAGCGCCTGCAAGCGGCGATGCAAAGCACGCTCGCCGACGCTTGGGCCAACCGAAACCTCAGCGTTCCCCTGCGCACGCCTGAAGAACTGCTGGTCTTGGCCTCAATGGTCGAGAAAGAAACCGGCGTGGCGGCGGAGCGGGAGCGGGTGGCGGGCGTATTCATCAACCGCTTGCGCAAAGGCATGCGGTTGCAGTCCGACCCAACGGTGCTTTATGGGGTTGTCGGCGGGGCGGGGGCCACGCGCAGCTTGACCCGCGCCGATCTCGATACCGATACGCCGTGGAATACTTATACCCGCGCTGGGCTTCCGGCCTCGCCGATCACCAATCCGGGCCGGGCGGCGTTGATGGCGGCGGCAAAACCGCTGGCGACCGAGGATCTCTATTTCGTCGCCGATGGCACGGGCGGGCATGCCTTCGCCAAAACGCTCGACGAGCATAACCGCAATGTCGCCAAATGGCGGCAGATCGAAAAGACGCGGGCCGCGAAGCCTTAGGTCCGGTAGGGCGCGGCCTCGTCCATAATCCAGTCGCGGAACAGCGCCACCTTTGCCCGCCGCTCGCTTCCCTTACCGTAGGCCAAATAATAGGCGCGCGGATTGCGCACGCGCACGGGCAGCGGTTGGATCAAGCGCCCCGCCGCGATATCCGTCTCGACCAGAAATTCCGGCAGCAGAGCCACTCCCATCCCCGCAATGGCGGCTTCGATAATCATAAAGAAATGCTCGAAACCGGGCGCGTCGGGCGCGGGGCGGAGGGAATCGCTCGGCAGCCCTACCGCGGCGCAAAAATCCGGCCAGGCTTGGGGGCGGGTGGAATGGAACAGCCGCCGGTGACGGGCCAAATCCTCCAACCGGTCGAGTGGCCCGAAGCGGGCGGTAAAGTTCGGCGCGCAGAAGAGGCTAACCGTCTCAGGCATCAGAAATTCCGCGCGGCACCCCGGCCAATCGCCATAGCCGTAGCGAATAGCGATATCCACGGGCTCGGTTGCGAAATCGACCATCCGATCGCCGGTGCTAAGATCGACATTGAGCCCCGGATGGGCCATCTCGAAATGCTGCAAGCGCGGCACGAGCCAACGAAAGGCGAGGGTATGGAGCGTACTAACGGCAATCGGCCCGCTGGTACCGCCGAACCGTAAGCGTTGGGTGGCGGCTTCCAGATCGGCGAGGGCGGCGGCAATCGCCCGCTGATACTCGGCCCCAGCGGGGGTGAGGATCAGGCGCGGCCCCTGCCGTTGGAACAGGGTGATGCCTAGGTCAGCTTCCAGGGCGCTTACCATGCGACTAACGGCGCTTTGGGTGACGTGCAGCGCATCGGCGGCCAGGGTGAAGGAACCCAAGCGGGCGGCGGCTTCGAAGGTCCTGAGGGCATTCAGAGAGGGCAGGCGACGAGCGGGCATGACTGGAACTTATCATGAGTTTTTAGAATAGTGATTGCCTAAAAACTCGCTTGTCCTGTCTTATCTTTCGCGGAAATTATGGTGAGCGACACGCGTTTCGCATTAAGCCCGGAGAAAATTTCATGACCAAAGTTACTCCCTTCCACATCGCTTTCCCCGTCGATGATCTTGCGGCGGCGCGTCAATTCTACGGTGAGTTTCTGGGGTGCCCCGAAGGCCGCTCTAGCGATGAATGGATCGATTTTGACCTGTTCGGGCACCAGATCGTTGCCCACCTCGCCCCGAAAAAAGCCGACGATAAGCACCATAATCCGGTCGATGGCCACGCGGTGCCGGTGCCGCATTTCGGCGTTGTGCTGGAGTGGGATACGTTCCAAACCTTCGCCGATCGGCTGAAGGCCGCCGGGGTAAAATTCGTGATCGAACCCTATATTCGCTTCAAGGGCCTCGTTGGTGAGCAGGCGACGATGTTTTTCCTCGACCCTGCGGGCAATGCGCTGGAGTTCAAAGCCTTCCGCGATATGAGCCAGCTTTTCGCAAAGTAAGGGAGGTTGCTCAATCCCCGCGCCGGTTGCTCGCCGCAATCAGCGCGGCTGGATTGGGAATGCGGTGCGATTCATGGGCGAAGGGCACGAAGCCCGCGCGCTGATACAGGCTGAGCGCCTTGGGGTGATCGAGGCTGCACGTATGCACCCACACCCGCTTCGGCCCACGCCCCCAGGCTTTGCGAATGGCGCAATCCAGAAAATACGGCCCGAGTTTCAGGCCGATGAAATCCGGCATTAGGCCGAAATAAGCGAGTTCCACTTCGCCGGGCTCGCGCCCATCTAGCTCGAAATAGCCTGCCGGGACACCGCCCACATAGGCGACCGTCACTTCCACCAACGGATCATTAAGGATGGCCGTTAGCTTGGCATCCTCCATCTGGCGGCGCTCGTGCCACAGCCACGGATCGCCGACGCTGCCATAGAGGAACCGATAGAAGCGCAGGTTCGGCTTACGCGCCGCCATCAGCGTTAGCGGTTGCGGCAGGGCGGGGCAGACCAGCGGTGTGGTTTTCGGCGGGGCCAGCATCTCCAAATGGGTAATCGAGACATCGATTTCAGCCGGATAGGGGGGAACGGCGGCAAGGCTCATAATACGGCAGCTTCCCCTGTGGCGATGGGGAGGCCGGGATAGCTGCCCCATTCGCTCCACGAACCATCGTAAACCGAAACATCGGTCCGGCCCAACTCGTACAGCCCGATGGCGAGCACGCAGGCACTAACGCCGGAGCCGCACGAAGCGATAATCGGTCGTTTCAGGTCCACGCCCGCCCCGATAAACCGGGCCTCAATGTCGCCCTTGGGCAGAATGAGCCCCGTTCCCGGATCAAGCAGGGCATTGAAAGGCACATTCCGTGCCCCTGGGATATGCCCCCCCGAAAGGCCCGCCCGAGGCTCGGGTTCGGTTCCGGCAAACCGCCCAGCCCCGCGTGCGTCGACTATCTGCACGGCGGGCGTGTCCAGCGCGGTCAGCACGGCGTCGCGGTCGCTCACCAGTTCCGGGCGGAAGCGGGCGTGAAACCGGCCCTGGCGCGACTTAGCGGGCCCGCTCTCCAGCGGGCGATCTTCGGCGAGCCACTGCTTCAGCCCGCCATCCAGCACGAAAACCTTATCGTGACCAAAAACCCGGAACATCCACCAGGGGCGGGCGGCGCTCATCAACCCGTGGCTGTCGTAGCAAACGATGGTGCTGTCGTTGCCGATGCCGAGATCGGTCATATCCTCGGCGAAACTATCGGGGTCGGGGAGCATATGGGGCAGATCGGTTTCGAGGTCCTTATAGGCGTCGATATCAAAGAACTGCGCGCCGGGAATATGTTTTTCCAGAAACTCGGCTTCGGCATTGCGCGGCACGCCGGGGAGGAAGTAGGTCGCGTCGAGCACGCGCAGATGCGGGTCGGCAAGCCGTTCCGCCAGCCAAGCCGTCGATACGAAAGCCGTTCGCGTGCTCATTCCCGTCTCCTCCTCTTCTTTTTGGTTCAGTCACGCCCCAGCGCGTGCCGATTGGGTCCAACGATCTTGAACCTTTTGTTGGTTCAGCAGCAACCATTGCGCGGCGATTAGCATCAGAGAGTTGTCAAAACGCCCCATTTCAAGCGCCTCTGCCAGTTGCGGCAGGGTGAGCGTGCTTATCCGGATATACTCGCCCTCGTCGGCATTCCCGGCAACTTTCGGCAAGAGGCTACTATCGATCCGGCCGCAGTAGAGGGTAACGGTTTCCGACACCGCGCCCGGTGAAGGAAGATAGGTCAGGACTTCAAAAAGATCCTGCACCTCAGCCCCGATTTCCTCCAAACATTCGCGCTGTGCCACACTGTGCGGATTGTCGATTTCCTCAGGCTCGATAATGCCCGCAACGATTTCGATCATCCACGGGTTTCGCCCGGCCGCCAAGGGCCCCATACGGAATTGTTCAATAACCACAACGCAGCCGCGCACCGGATCATAGGGCAATACGGCCACGGCGTGCCCGCGCTCGAACACTTCGCGCACCAGCAGTGGCGACCAAGTGTCTCCCGCGATCCGGTGGCGTAGGTGCCATCGATCCACCTGAAAATAGCCTTGGAAGACCGGATCGCGGCGCTCCACAATCACATCGGGGTTCGGCATGGGCTGGCGAATGTCTTTCTTCATGCTAGAACCCTAGCGAATTGATGTTTCCGCCGGAACCCCATCTGGCCGCCTTATCGTCAGGAGAACGGGCGATGCGCCGACTGGCCTTGCTGCGCCACGCTAAATCATCGTGGGATGATCTCACTCAAAGCGACCATGCTCGCCCGCTGAATAGCCGCGGCGAACGCGATGCCACTCGCCTCGCGGCGACAATTGAAGCCTTGGGGCTGCGGTTCGACCGCGTGTTGTGCTCGACCGCCACCAGGACGCGGGAAACCTGGGATCATTTGGCGGGCGCGCTGACGGCGGGCCGCCCCCCGCTGCCGCGCTATCTGGAAGAACTTTATCTCGCCGAGCCGGAAAAACTGCTCGCGACCGTTCGGCGCGAGGGGGATGGGGTCGAAACCTTGCTCCTGATTGGTCATAACGACGGTCTGCACGAGTTTGCCCTAGGGCTGGTGAACGAGGCGACCGATCTTGCCGCGCGCGACCGGCTATCGGAAAAATTTCCAACGGCGGCGCTTGCGGTTTTCGACTGCCCAATCGACGATTGGTCAAGATTATCTTGGCATACTAACCGCCTGATCGCGTTGCGCTTCCCGCGCGACCTGGATGGCGAAGGGGATTCTTGAGATTATGAGCCACCTCTGGCTAGGGCTTCGTCCCGATCAGCTTTCGGCGCTGCTCCAGCGCCCGTCCTGGCGGGGTTTGCAGAAAGCACCGAAGCCGGAACGCTGGCGGGTTCTCGATACAGCCGATCAGCGCCACCGGGAGACGCCGCTGATCGTTTCGCCAACCGGCAAAGGCGACACAGGGGCGCTTAAGCCTCAGTTCGATCTTACGCGCACCCGCTGGACCGATGGCGCTTTGACGCTCGAACATCTCGTTTGGACGCTCGCGAATGGCACCGAACACCAGGCCGCTTGGCTGCGCATGCCGGTTGGCCCCTCCAGGGATGCCCTGCGGGCGCGGTTGCAGGCGATGCATGCGGACGCACGGCTGGCCGATCCTATTCCGGTGGCGGGAGTCGATCCGATCGAGCTTGGCTATCGCTTTCTGGGCGCGGAGACGGGGCCGCGCCCGGCAAAACTGCGCCTGACGCCGGACATGACGGGCGGGGCGGTGCTGGCGGCCATTCTGGACAATGTGGCGGATGGGCTGTTGCTGCATTTGCCGAATGTCGTTTGGCTGCGCAATCCGGTCGCAATCCATCAGGCGCGGGTCGCGCTGCGCCGCCTGCGCGCGGCACTGCCGCTGTTCGGTGTGCGGGTCGATACGCCCGAGCGCGCGGAGGCGATGCGCCAGACGGCGGGCGATATTGCGCGGCGGCTGGGCACCGTGCGCGATCTCGATGTTTTTTGTAGTGAAACCCTGAGCCGGGCCGAGGCGGAGTTTCCGACCGAAGCGGGCTGGGCCAACCTGAAGACCGTCGCCGAAGCCCGCCGGGTAGCTGAAGCCCAAGTGCTCACGGAAACCGTCACGGCGTGGGATACAACGAATTTCCTGCTTGATCTGCTGCATTGGCGCGACGAGGCGGGGGCTCAACTGCCGAGCGGTTCAGGCGCGGGCGAGGTTGCGCGCACGCTCCTGGCCGACCGCTGGCGGCGGGTAAACCGCCAAGGCAGCCGGATGGACCGGATCGACGTTCCAGGGCTGCACGAGCTTCGAATTAAGATTAAGAAACTTCGATATCTTGTTGATTTCACGAAATCACTCTTCGATCCTAATGCGACTTCTACTTGGGAATCGCGGTTATCACCGCTTCAGGATGCGCTGGGAACGCTGAATGACGGTGCCTCAGCGCGCAGTCTGATTCGCGGGATGATGCCAATATTGGATAAGGAGGGCGCGTTTGCCGCCGGTCTGCTGATCGCCTGGGCCGACGGCCGAACCCTGCGGCACCGCAACCGCATTCAGCAGCTTTGGGACGATCTGGCCGATTTGCCCCCGTACTGGAAGGATTAGGCCCATGTCGCTCTCCGCCTGGCTTTCGGATTTCATTACGCTGTTCGTGGTCATCGACCCGATTGGCGTACTGCCAATTTATCTGTCGGCGATTGCGGGGATGAACAGCGCCGATAGCCGCCGGGTTGGGCGACTATCGATTGTCATTTCCTTCGGTGTGCTGGTGCTGTTCCTGCTCATTGGCCAAGCCTTGCTA
>NZ_JBILQX010000129.1:0-10342 GCF_044372965.1 Elstera sp.
TTTTAAGTGTTTGATATATAAAAGAAAAAGCGGGACGCCAAAAAAGCGCCCCACATTCTGCCCCACTTTTGCATGCGCTATGCCGCCGCGAGCATTTCCTCGGTCGCAGCCTTCATAAACGCTTGTAAATATTGACTTTTATAGGGAAGCCGATAGACGCGCGCCGTTTCGGTTGAAATCCGGCGGGTTTGCCAAAGGCGCACCGTGCTGGCGATAGCCTCCGGCAGCGTTTTAGCTTCGGTGAGTGCCGCGCAAACATCATCGGCGAAGTGGCGTCCGTGGCCGCTATCGAGGAACGCGCGAATCTCTTCAGCCGTTGCGCCGGTGGCTGCGGTCAGCGCGGCAAAGGCAAGCGCCCAAGCCTGAACCGAGTCGGCATTCGCCCGGCCCATCGTGCCAAAAAAACCCCATGCTGCGTTTTGCGTTTCTAACATCATTGCCCGGCCCTCCGTTTGCGTTGGTCCGACCATCGCTCCGGAGCCCCTACTGTCGGAGCGCTCAAAGAGCGCATCCGGGATGCTGGGAGAGCATCCCGGATGCAAAGGCCCCTAACGGAACAAAGCCCCCTGCGATACCATCGTCGGCTCCCGGCTAATCAGCAATTCAGCCGCCGGAACGCCCTCCCCGCCGCTTAATGAATACCGAAGCGTAACCGGCTCTATATGGCACCCCGCGTAAAGCGCGCGGATTTCCGGCGTATCGTTGATCGAGAGCAACCAGCGCGATTTCAGCCCACGCAGACGCGCCGCTAGGTCGGCATGATCCGCCGGGGAAAAGAGCGATGGGCCGTAGTATCCCTCACTCCCGCTGTAGGGTGGATCGAGATACATCAATCCATCCGGCGCATCGTACCGATCCAGAAAATCGCGCCAGTCAAGGCACTCGATTGTCACCCCCGCCAGCCGCCCGTGAACGGCCCGCAGAAGCCGGGGGAGCCCATCCGGGTTAAGCCGCCCCGGCGAGCGCGGGTCAACGCCGAACACTTGCGAAATGACCTTGCCGCCGAAGGCCAGGCGCTGAAGGTATAGAAAGCGTGCCGCCCGCTCGATATCGGTCAGCGTCCAAGGGTTTACCGCTGCCAACCGCTCAAACTCTGCCCGGCTGGAAAGCTGCAAGGAGAAATAGTCCAGAAGCGCCGGAAGGTGCCGCTGGGTCACGCGAAACAGGTTCGCCACATCCTCGCTACGATCATTAATCACCTCAACGGGACTGCGCCAGCCCCGGCGGAGAAACACCCCGCCCATGCCTAGAAACACCTCCATATAGGTTTCGTGGGGCATTGCCCGCAGGCGCTCCACAATTAACGGCGCAAGCCGCCGCTTTCCGCCAACCCAGGCAGCCAAAGGCACCGCCGGGGTAGCGGGTGTTACACGCATCGACATTTTCAAGATTTCCGATACAAAGTCCGCGCCCTGCAGGGCAGGCGGGACGGTTTTACCGTGCGCGGCTCAAACGCGCGGCTTGGGGTGGTCGCACACCCCGGCCCCCGCTGATTGCAGGGGGTTTAGGAATTTTGATTTGGCTGCTTTGACGCGGCAGGGCTCCGGGGCACTCCCCCCTAAATCGCCCCTGCCGCCGAAACACTCACATGGGTGCCGCCGTTATTCACCACATCAGCCCCCGTGCCGCCGGTCGCAACCGCGTAGGTTTTCAGCGTCACGCGGGTCGCGTCCGTATTGGTGTTTGCCAGCTTGAAATGCCCATAGCCGGGATCTACGCCCGCATTGAGCATCCCCCCACCCATAACTTCCGTCAGCACTTGTCCGCCCGGCCCCGTGCTGCTCAAAGCACTATTGTTGCTCAGCACATTGATCGGCGCATCGTGCCCGTGGCAGTCAATCAAGAGCAGCCGCTGGGTTAGGCCCGCCGCCGGGTCGCCGGAATTGGCAAAATTCCCCGCCGCGTTCCGCGCGCAGCGCATGCCGCGCACGGTAACATCGGCCCCCGCCGTCAACGCCGCCACCACAACCCCATATTTGCCGGTATCGGTAAGCTCGCCACCCTCGATGACGGCATTGCATGTGTTGTGGATCGATACCCCATCGCCCACCTTGGCCCCGCGCCCGCGAATGCCCGCAAAATACAGGCGGGGGCGGCGGCTCACCGGGCCGCTCGAACTTTCCACCGTGGCATAGAGATCGTTGTAAACCCCGACGACATTCGGCGCGATGGTCTCGCCCGAAGCGTCGAGATAGCCGATGCCGGAGGTGGTGAGCGAACCCTCGCTATCAATCTCGACAATCCGAAACCGCACCCGATCCAGCGCCAAGAGGTAAGAGGTTGCAAAGCGCAAGCGCACCCCAAGAATCTTAGTGTAGCAATCCTTGGCCGCGCCCGGCCCGTTGGCGATAATCAGGCAAGAGGTGCGATTAACCAGTTCCAGCGGCAGGCTGTTCGGGTCTGTGCCGCCCCAAGGCCGAATGAAGAGTTTCTGCGCATTTGGCCCGGTATTATGCACACTTGTTTGCCCTTCGGCCAAAGCCGCCGGGTCGGTATCCTTCGGGGCAACGCCGTACATTGTGAAGGGAATCACCCCGTCCACGCGGTTCGGATCGATCACGCCGCCGTTCGGCTGGTTGAGAACCCCGTCAAACACCCAGCCGGTGCGGTGCCAAACCCCCGCCACCCCTGGCGTCGCAACCCAGCCGCCGGTGACTAACTCAGATCCGTAGATCGTGCAGTCATCGCCAACCGAGGCGCGGATCACAACCTCGTCAAAGCCGGTAAAAACCGGCGGACGCCCGCGATGCGCCCCGCGCGCCACAATCTCGATCCGCCGCAGCCCGGTTGCGTTCACAAAATCTTGTAGCCCGGCAAAGCTCGGGTAGGGCCTCGCCTCCGTCCCATCCGCGCCGGTTGCCGATGCCGCGCTATCGACCCAAAAATAACCCTTGCGGGCATTATCCAGCACCGAGAACCGCAAAATGCGCAGGCTTTGGCCCAAGGCCGTCAGCCGCCCGCCCGCCCAAAGGCAGCCCTCGGTTAACCCGGAGACGGTGAAGGTTTGACCTGTAGGCACGCCGTTTTTAAATGGCGTCATTGTGGCCGTGCTGGGGTCGGCCCCGAATTTCCAAACCATGCGCAGCACATCGTTCTGGGTAATATAATGGGCAGGAAGGTTGTATGCGCTGCTGGGCGATACGGCCCAAGGGGTGATCGTCGCCGCCGACGCATTATTGACAACCATCGAGCCGTTGGCGCGCCAGGTAATCACCACCGCAGCGGCACTATCGAGCGTCCCGTAGGTCAGGCCACCAACCCCGAAAAAGAACCCGTCCGCCGCGCCGGGAACGCTGGTGAACTGCGCCTCTACAATCACGGTCCGATTGGCAAGCTGCTGGATGGGGATCGACGGGCCGACCATTTGCGTGCCCGCCGCCGTGGTGGCGAGGGTGAGGGCATCGGCGCTGGCCGTGGCGCTATGGGCCGTCGCGGTGCCCGCCAGTTTGCGCCAGCGCTGGGGCCGCTGCCATTCGGTCGTGTAAGGAACCGCGCTATCGCCCACAACCCCCGCGCCCGCCGGGCCTTGCGGGCCAGGGGCACCGTCATCGCCCGGCTTGCCGCCACCCAAAATATCGAGCGGGCCAATTAAAGCACTCACCGGCAGCATTACGCCCTCCCGCTCCCGCCGCAGAAATCTCCAGCGGCGGTAAAATAAAAAGTCTCGGTTGTGCCATCGGCATAGGTAAGCTGCTTATCGCGCTCAGGGTCGCGCACGAGCGGCACCCCGCCCACCGAAACCCCAACGATCACGTCGCCCGCAGCCCCGGTTATCCGGGTCGGCAGCGGCACATTGGTAATCGCCACCGCCCCCGATACGCCCCCGCCGGAATCGCTCCCGCTGCGGTCGATATCGGCCCCGCGAAGGGTGACGCGCGCGAGCCCGGTAAAGCCCGGACCCGCCCGCAGGCGCACATACACCGCGCCCTCGGCCAAGCCGCGATAGGCGCCTGCCGCCGTAATCTCGGTTTGCGCCGCGCCGCCCGGCAAAGGTTCGACCGGCAGCGGTCGATAGGCGGTATCAATCGCCCCCTCCACCAGCAGCGGGCCGCTAAATGTGCCGCTAACCTCAGCCGCGAACCCATCGACCTCGTGCAGCGAGAGAATCAGGCTTTGCCCTGGCCCAATCTCGCCTCGGGTGAAATTGATCGTGCTCATCGCCAGCGCCACCCCCAAAACACCATCGTCGCTTCGGTCGCCGCCACCCAGGGCAGCCAATAGGCCCCCGCAAGGGCCGCAAGTGGATGAATGTAGGGGCTCATGCCGCCTTCTCCCGCAAACCCGCTGCCTTGCGCTCGAAATACGCCGCGCGCGCCAACAGGGCGGTTTGCTGGATCGCCCGCGCTGCCGCCGCATCGGTGGCGAGATCGCCCAGGGCCGCGCGATAACACGCCCCGCTGGGCAACCGCACGCCGTAGGCTGCATCGTCGGCGTCCGGTAAGGCCGTAAGGGTCGCGGTGTGGATTTCCTCCGGCGATTCGAGCCGAACGAAGAAAACCGGCTGGTTTCGGCTCAAGGTCATGGCGTCATCTCCTTCAAGGGGGTTACGCGCTCCCGCACTGCGGCCAGCCGCGCCGCACAATCGGCGTGCGCGGCATGAAGATCAGCCACCCAAAGGGCGGCATCGCGCTGGGTTGCCCCATCACCCGGCGGCGCGGGGGCATCGGCACAGGTGAGCAGATCGGGCGGCAGGGTCAGCCGCTCGACGGTCGGAACCTCAACGATCCGGGTTATCGGCGGCGGGGCCGGTGGGGCCGCCAAATCGCGGAGTGATCCGCACGCCGACAGCATCACCGCCGCGCACAGCATCGAGAGCTTTCCGAAAAACCGGGGCCAATGCCCCATCATCCGATTCCGGGGCACGGACTATCTCCTGTTTGAGTTTTTCCAGTCGCGCGCGCTGTTGATCGGCCGTTGCGCGCACGCGGGCGAGGGTTTCGAGAGTGGCCGCGTGATCGGCTTGCACTTGGCGCAGGGCAAGCGCCGTGCGCGCTTGGGCATCGGCGGCCCGGATCGTCTCGCGCGCCGATTCTTGGAGCAGCCCATCGCGTGCCTTGATTTCCGCATCGCGCGCCGCGATGGCGGCAGACTGAACGGCAATCGTCGCGGTCAGGCGGGACAGGGACAAATACCCCGCCGCAACCGCCGCCAGGACGGCCAACACCGCCCCGGCCCGCAGCCACCCGCCTACCCCCGTGATCCCGAGGAGCGCCAGCATTATGCCGCCTCCGGCTTGGGCCGCAGCGTGCGCCACGCCACATAGGCCGACAGCAGCACGCCCGCGACACCCAGCGCCGCGAGCGGCCACAAATAGCCGGAGGATTCCAGCGCCGCGCGCAAGTTGGGCTCGCTGGCGATAGCCGCTGCGGTCGAGGCCACGCCCAGGCCAGAGATGCCGGGCGAAGCGACCGCGCTTTTCTTCGGGGCTGGTGGCGCGGTGGGTGACGGAACCGCCGGAGCCGCCGGATTGACGATCCCGCCCCGGCGCAGCATTTCGTCAATTTCGGCAGGGGAGTAGATCACCCGCCCGTTTTCATGGCGGATGATCGCTTCAAGCAAAGGGCGCATGTATCGATACTGATGCACATCGATGACCGCACCGGGATCGACGCCAACCGCGCGCGCAACCGCATCAACATAGACATTCGTTCTGTTTTCGTTTGGCGGGGCGTAGGTCTCAATTAGCCCCCGAACAGTATTTTTTCCCTTATCATCCTGGTAGTTTTGCATAAGCACCACTACCGCGCGGCCACCATTCAACGGGCTATCAAATCGCGCGAACCGGGGCCGGGTCGAAGGGTTTGGGGGCGGTTCGATGCCGAGTTGCCCCACCCATTTATTGCGCGGGCTGTAGTCAATATTGCCCGGATTGTTATTGCGCTCGCCCCGCGTTGGTACGAGCGCAGCTTTGGCCTTAGCCATGATCCACCTCATAAAAAAAGCGCCCCGAGGGCGCGTGATTGCTTGGAATTAAAGGCCGGGCTAGCCGGTCCATTTTTTGAGGGCGGCGATAAGCTGCTCCCAGCCGCCCCCCGCAAGCCACCCGAAGAGCCCGCTTCCGCCCACCGTCGCGGCAGGTTTCAGCAGGCCCGCCTTGGTTGCCGTCGCGGCAGGCTCCGCGCCTACTGTTTGATTGCCGGAAGAAATGTTGACATCGACCGCCCCGCCACCCCGCAAGGCCGTTTCGGCATCGCGCAATCTCGCGCTGGTTTCTCGGTGACGCTGATCAGCGTTTTCAGCGCGAACGCGAACCTCCGTCGCCAGCTCGGCGACCTGATGCGACAGAAGGTGCATCTGCTCCTCAAGCCGACCTCGCCACTGTTTTGCGTCCTCAAGCTTATCGAGAATGCGCTTTAATAATTCCTCCATCCCCACCCCCCCTAATTGCGCACGGCAAGGCAAGCCGGAACGCCGAGCGGCGCAGGCAATGCTTGTGTCGACGATGGGCCGGTGACGGCATTCAGCAGATAGGTACTACCAGATGGCCCCAGCAGCACGAACCGCCCGCCCTGCGCCACAATAGGGCGTTCGGCCTGATAGCCCTCAGGAGACGCCGGGTAGGAGGTTGTAATCGCCTGGAAACTCTGCCCAGCATCGGTCGTATACCCCGCGAACGGGTCGAAGTAGGCATAAGCCAGCACAACGCCATTGGCGTAGGCGGCTCCCCGGTAATAGCCGGGCGTCAGCACGCTGGCATTGCTCTGGTCAAACCAAGTCGACCCATCGGTCGACCGCGCCATTTTTGAGCCGGGGGCGGTGCTGGCGGGGCCGAACCATACGCCGTTGAGATGGGCGATTTGAAATTTGTAGCCTTGCGCGGTCGTACGCGCCACCGTCCACGCCGCGCCATCGCTCGCGCGAAAGTGCCATTCCGTGCCGGTTGCAATGATCGAGGCCCCCGCCTCCGACCGTTCGAACGACAGCGCGGCGGCGCTCGCCGGAATCGTCGCCCCCTGCACGGCCCAGCTTTGGCCGCTATCGGTCGATTTCAGCACGGCCAGAGCCGCGCCATCCCAGCCAACGCACCACCAAGCGGCCCCGCGCCAACGCAAGAAACCGAGCGTGGTATAGCCCGAGGGCAGTGTCGGCACGAAACTCGACCAGTTGATCAGATCGGGCGAGGCGCGCATCACGCCGTCCGTTTGATCCCAGACCAGCCAGCGGTCGCCATAGTCGGCGCTATCGCCCTTGATGCCAGGGATCAGAACCCACGGCCGCCCCGCCCCCAAGGACCGGGCCGCGCCGCTCTGGCCGACCGCGAGCAAGCGCTGTATGATGCTGTTATTGACGGTGATCGAAAAATTCCGATCGGCAAAAGCGCCGCTCGCCGCCGTAGCGCGGGCGGTGAAATTATAGACCTCGGGCATAGTTTCCCCCCTCCTTTTTGGTGTTGGCCTATCGCGCAGTCGCGCTACTTGAGGCCGCTAAGAAATCGTGATGGTGTAAGCCCGGCTGCCGTAGCTGCCATCGGGGAGCGTTTTTGCAACCGTGAAAGCGTAAGCGCCGGGCGCGTTTTCAACGCCCACCGTGCCGCTGATAAGCCCGGTGCTGCGATTGAGGATCAGCCCCCACGGCAGCACGCCGGATAGAAGGTACGAGAGCCCAATTTCCGGCACCGTGGTTTGCGCAATGCTCACGCTCGCCCCCACGGCGAAGGTGCCGAGATCGGACGATACCGGCGCGGACCAAGTATAGGTTTCGAGCGGGTCGAGGGTGGAGCCACCCACATCCGCCGGGCTGCCTGTCAGTGCGCCGGTACTGCGGTCGAGTTGCAAACCCCAGGGCAGCACGCCGCCAACAATGTCATAGGTCTCCGCGCCGCTGGCACTGAGACTAAGGCTCGCCGCCTGCCCCTCCCAAACCACCCCAAGGCTCCCCGCCGCCGTGCTCCAAACCGGCGCGGGGCCTGGGCTATCCTCCGGCCCGCCGATCACGGCCAGCGTGCCTGCGAGCGCGCCCGTTGCCGAATCGAGCGTCACCCCCCAGGGCAGCAGGCCAGCGCGCACAACAAACTCCACCGCCCCCGTCGCCGCCAACGTCACGGAAAAGTCGCCGCCCTGGGTTGCCGTGCCAAGGCTCCCGGCGGCGGTGCTCCAGGCGGGGGCGCTTGGCGCGGGGGTTGGTGTGCCGGTGATCGTGTCTACCGCTAACACCAGGCCGGGCGGCAGGCTCCCGGAGGCAAGGGTATAGGCGCTTGCCCCGCCCGATGCGCTTAGCGCGTCAAACACGCCCAGGGCCAGAAGCGTTTGTGTGTAGGGCGCTTCCCATTCAGCCCCGGCTAACGGGTCGGCCGTCACCCATTCGGGCGGCGCACCATCGCCGCCCATCAACCGATTCGTAAGCGTGCGCATCACTATTCGTCCTTATGGGTAACGGCCACGTCCCAGCGCGTTTCGCCCGCAAGCCCCTGGATTTTAAAGCGCGTGCGCCCACCCCCCGTTAGGCATACGCCTTGCGCGAGCCCATTGTGCCAGCGCAAATTTTGCCCCGGCTGCGCTTGCAAAATCAGTGCGTGATTGCCGATTCCATCCTGATCGACCACCAACTCGAACTCGGTTTGCGTGTCCGGGGCCGCGCTGCGGTCCGGCAGCACAAGCGTGCTATCGCCCAACAGCCGCAGCCGATACAGCCGGGCGGGCAGCAGCGTCGCCAGCACCAACGGACCATTGACCTCGATCAGCGGTTGCGCCTCGATCAGCGCGCCGCTGAGGGTGGGCGCGGCCAAACGCCGACCGGCGAGCAACGCCGAAACGGGGGCTTGAAACACCCCGCCCGCCACCGACACCATGATTTTATCGGTATTCAGCAGCCCCGCGCGGGGGGGCAGGGCCGCGATAAGCCCGGCCAAGGGCTGCCGGAAGGGCGCGCCGGTATTGGTATCGTAGCAAAACAGCCCCGCCGTCTGCGCCGCCACCTGCCCGCTGCCATCGGGCAACCGCAGGCCGCTGAGGGAGAGCGCGGGAGCCGCCACCGTGCCGCCAACGACGAGGCCGGAAATCACGCTCGCCGTGATCGCCCCCGCGAGGCCCGCCACCAGCGCCGCCCGGCTCACCCGATAGTGCAACCCGCTGGCCGCGCTTTGCAGCACCAGCATATCGTTCGCCCCCACCGCATCGGGCAGTTGGGTGAGCCCGTCGATTTTTACAATCCCGCGCAGCCCGAACACGCTGGCGACCGATTCGGGTCCCCATTCGGTCAGCAAGCGCCAGTTCGCCAGCACGGTCGGGTCGCCCGCGCCCGACAGCATGTAGATTTCGATATAGCCGGGTTTCAGCGGATCGTTGGATGGGCGCAGGCACAAATCGCCTTTTTGCGCATCCAGCGCCAGCATCTCGATTTCCGTGGCGGCATCGAAAACATCCATCACAGCAGCCGGGCCAAGGTCGCCCGGCGCAATTTTGCCGTCCGGCCCGCGCGTGACCACCGACCCCGCGCCGGTGGTACTCAGCAGGGCGGCGCTGCCAAGCTGCAACATGCCGCGCACGCTGGCCGGGCTGGTCGCGCCGAGCAGCGCCTCGCCGACGCTCGAAAACGGCACCGTGCCCGCAAGCCCCTGATCCGTGCGCCGCACCAAGCCCACGCCCGTCAGCGCCGCCAGGGATTGCAGCATTTGCGGGTAAGCGACCGGCGTGCCGAGGATCTGATAAATCTCGGCGAGCATATTATTGACCTTGCCGAAGGCACTGAGGAAGCTTTCACCATCGTTCGGCGCAAGCGAACCGAAGTTTAGCGGTGTGAATGGCATAATACCTCCAAATAAAAACCCCGCCGAAGCGGGGTATATTTTCAGTGAAGACTGTCGTTTTTACGGAATATCGAGAATCAGGAACTTGTTCGCCTGATACTGATAGGCCGCGCCGTTTCTGTCGTAGACCGCGCCGATATAGCGCCGCCCCCCAACCGCCAAATCATTGACGAAAAACGGGTCGGGGACCGCGCCGATATCGGCAAAGCTCGCGCCATCGCCGGAATGGAAACTCCGCGTCGACCGGCCCGCAATCACCAGCCCAGCAGGCCCGCAGGCAGGCACGGGTAAGGGGATTGCGGCGGGCAGCGCGAGCGTGTCCCACAGATCCGCCTGGGCCGACCGCCACACCAGGGCCTGATTATCCGGCAGGGCAAAAAACCAGCCCGGCCACCCGTCCGACGCGCGGTCAAGCCCCGCCACCACCCGCCACGCCCGCCCCGGCAACAGATCACCGGTGAGAAACGTCGCGCCCGAGGTGCGCCGATAGGCGCGGGTTTGGCCCGGCCCGCCATCGTCGAACAGGGCGATTAGGCCCGTCCCCAACCCGGCAATATCCCGCCAGTTCGCCGCAACCGGCAGCGCACTGCCCGCCCA
>NZ_JBILQX010000130.1:0-10190 GCF_044372965.1 Elstera sp.
TCAGCACTTGTTGCAGGGGCAACACTTGAGAAGAGGCGCGACCATAACATATGGGCCGGGAAGGTCAAACGCTGCCGCCCCCCGGATGATGCAAGGGTGCCATCCCTACGCCCTTATCCGGTCGGAAATTACGCCTCGACAGTTGTTTTTGTGAAATTTACTCATAGACCCGCGTTACGGTATTTTCATGAAACCTGATATGATTTTTGTAGAAAGATGATTAGGCCCACTCTATAATAATCTCACCTTAGAAATTGTAACCTATGGCGATATCTCACCGATGAGCGAAGAAACGAATACCATTGCATTGCCGCAAACTATCCTATTGGACCTGACGACTCAGGTGGTTGCAGCTTATGTTGGTCGGAATGATGTTCCCCCCAGTCAGATCACCGATCTGATCCACACGGTGTTTGCAACGCTGAAGGATATTTCGATCGATAAACCGGTTGAAGTGGTCGAGCCGCAGAAACCCGCCGTTCCCATCAAACGCTCGATATTTCCAGACTATATCATTTGTTTGGAAGACGGTAAAAAGCTGAAGATGCTGAAGCGTCATTTACGCACGGCCTACAACCTGACCCCTGATGACTATCGCGCCAAATGGGGGCTCCCGGCCGACTACCCGATGGTTGCGCCCAACTACGCCGAGCAGCGGTCGCAATTTGCCAAGCAGATCGGCTTAGGCCGTACAGGACTTGCCGATGTTACCCGCGGGCGCCGTAAGAAGATTTCGGCCTAAGCGAATATCGTAGCGCTATAGGGATAACGCGGCACCAGGGGTGCCGCGTTTATTATCCGTACCCGACAAATTCTATAATAATTCGCAAGATCGGCGAGAAAATTTACCGGCGGTCGTTAGAGCGAAAAACCACTCGCCCGTGACCTGACCGCCGTCGCGAGCATGCGTTGCAGCTTATTGCATGCCTGCCGGCTCAGAATCGCATCCGCCGCTGCCGCCGGGCCGACTATCGAAGCCTCTTGCCCCGTGCGCGGGTCCACCGCCGTGGCTTTGGCGTAGCTGCCTTGGCGAATGATCTCGATGAGAAAAGACTCCCGCTGTCCGGTCATGGCAAAGGGTTCCGTAGGTTAAGGGTCGATTGTGCAGACAAGGGTTTTCTGAACCGCTTTTAGAACAGGTTCGTCCATATAACGCCCGCCGCAGCGCTGGGAATAGTCGGCCACGCGCGCATTATAGGCCGTGGTTTGGGTTTGCAGGCCAGGATAGACATCCTGCTCCAGCCGCGCCTCGTCGTCATCGCGTTTTTCCATTTGGGCGCGAAAGGCGTCGACCGACATTGGATCGTTCACATTGACCGTCGGGCGTTTGGCGTTCAGGGCGGTCGTTTGGTCGGCGATGGACCGGCGCAGCGCCTCATAAGTCGCGCGCACCGCCCCTAACTCCCCTTCCCGCTTCAAGACGGACTGATTGAGGCAGAGGCAGGTCGCAATCTCGCGCGCATCGGTCATCAGC
The DNA here is from genome assembly GCF_044372965.1 of Elstera sp. Taxonomy (NCBI): domain Bacteria; kingdom Pseudomonadati; phylum Pseudomonadota; class Alphaproteobacteria; order Rhodospirillales; family Rhodospirillaceae; genus Elstera; species Elstera sp. The sequence continues at coordinate 1,475 of NZ_JBILQX010000130.1, forward strand.
GTTCCCGCCGGTGATTGGGCGAGCGCGGGCGCTGCTATCCCCAGCAGCGTGAGAATGAAACCTGTCTGAACAATACCCTTAGCGCGCATTCTTATGCTCCCACCGTGTCGTCCGTAGAATCCGATTTTGCCGAGCATTATTCAATTGCGAATGCGGCACGACAAAGGCACTTTGCGCCCACACCCTTGCCGCTTCCTTTTGCAGCGTCCTCGAAGAAGATTTGCTGCCCCGCGAGGTGCTTCATGCTGACCCTGTTCCTCTCTGCCGATGCCGCAACCCAGCGGCTTCCCTTGGGCGAGTTGCCGACCCATCTGCCGCCCGCCATGTGGTACGATCTGCTGGAGCCGACGACCGCTGAAATCCACGCGGTTCAGCGCAGCTTGGGCATCGAGCTTCCCAGCCGCGAAGAGATGCAGGAAATCGAAGTCTCCAGTCGCCTTTACGAGGAGGACGGCGCGCTGTTCATGACCGTTTCGATCATGTCGAAGTTCGATAGCGGCCGGCCTGAAACCAATGCCGTTACCTTCGTGCTGACGCCAAAAGCGCTTGTGACCGTGCGCTATGCCGACCCGCTGCCGTTCATTCAATTCGCCAACCGGGTACAGCGTAACCCCACCCAATGGGCGGGCTCCGATACCGTCTGGACCGGGCTGCTGGAAACCCTCGTGGACCGGGTCGCCGACGTGCTAGAGCGTATCTCTGCCGATCTGGAGCGCACGGGGCAGCGGGTGTTCGACAGTAAGGACGCGAAGGGCCGCACCGGCGTTGCGTTGGAAGAGGCCCTATCGAAAATCGGCCGCTCCGGGCAGATGGTCTCGGGTATTTCGGAAAGCTTGATGACGCTGAACCGCGCCATTGCTTATGCGGGCAATATTGGCGGTAGCTGGCTCAGCAAGGACGCCCGCAATACGGTAAAGATGCTCACCCGCGATATTAAATCGCTGCACGATCACGCGGGCTTCTTGTCGCAGAAGGTGAACTTCCTGCTCGATGCCACCTTGGGCCTAATCAATATCGAACAGAATTCCATCATCAAAATCTTTACCGTCGCCTCGGTGGCTTTTCTGCCGCCAACGCTGATTGCCAGCATCTACGGGATGAATTTCGAAATTCAGCCCGAATTGAAATGGGATTTTGGCTACCCGATGGCGATTATGCTGATGATCCTGTCGGCCCTCGGCCCGTATCTCTATTTCAAGCGCAAGGGCTGGATTTAAGGCTTTCGGATGCTTCCCGTTGCCTGAAAAGCCGACAACGTCGCGTGGAGTAAATCCGCTCGCCGTAACGGCACCTGCGGCGGCAGATAGGACAGGCCGTAACGTAAGAATGCCCCGACCGGAGCCGCTTGCTGCGCTTCCCGCCGCAACCACTTTAGCGCCCGGCCTGCTGCCCGGTTGAGGGCGAGGCGCTGCAACGCTGCGGGTATCTCCGGGTGATCTTCGACCAGATAGGCGAGCGCCGCATTAAAATCATGGAACATCTGCCGCTTCTGGCTCAGCATGATGCGGCTTTCGTCCGTCGCCGGGCCTTGCCAGACCGGCCGGTCCGTCAGCAGCACGCGGCCCGCGCAGCAGGCGCGCAACGACAGCGAATAATCATGTACCCATACGCGCGCGTCGCAGCCACCGAAGGCGCGGGCAAAGTCGGTGCGGATCAGTGTGCCGCTCATGTTAGACGGCGCGTGGCGGATCATCGCCTGGAGCGCTTCTTCTGGGCGGACAATCCAGGTTGCCGCCGGAACTTCGGGCGGAAACACTGGCCCGTTCCCGGTATAGAAGCCGCCTTGGGCAATAATGGCATCGGCCTGATAAGCGGCACGATCCGCTAGCAGCGTTGCGGTCGCCGTGGGGGCCAGCAGATCGTCCCCATCCAGAAGGTGGCAGAGCGGAAAACCCGCCGCCGCAAGCCCGGCATTGATCGCTTGGCCGGGACCGTGATCCTCGACATGAATAACCCGCAGCCGCGCATCCTGCGCCGCTTCGGCCTCGGCATAGGCCCCCACCCCATCGGGCGAGGCGGGATCGACGACGATAATCTCATAGGTTTCGAGCCCCTGCTGGGCGCGAATCGCGGCGAGCACGGCGGGGAGATGGGCGCGTTTGCCGAAGGCATTGATGACGTAGGAGATCATGCTGCGGCGTTATCATGATACCGCAAGCCATTCAAGGCACTCGCCCCCCAAGCTTCAAATAAAAAGGAGCGGCCAAAGCCGCTCCTTTCCACCGCAATCGATACAGGACCGGCTTATTTCTTCGGCAGATCGCCCGAAACGCCCTGCACGTACCAATCCATCGACAGGATGTCCTTATCCGTCGCCGTCTTGCCCGCCGCAACCCGCTCTTTGCCGTCCTTATCCAGAATCGGTCCGGTGAACGGATGACGTTTGCCTGCGATAATATCCTTGCGGGCGGTTTCGGCGAGGTCCACCACATCCTTCGGCAGCACCGGGTTATAGGGGGCGAGTGCCACCATGCCCGTTTCGAACCCTTCCCAAACGTCGCCCGACTTCCAGGTCTTCTCCATTACCGCCTTCGTCCGGGCGACGTAATAGGCATCCCAATTGTCGACGATCGCGGTCAGATGCGCCTTGGGGCCGAATTTGGTCATGTCGGACGCCTGACCGAAGGCGTAAACGCCGCGCTCTTCGGCCACCTGGATCGGGGCCGGGCTGTCGGTATGCTGGGTGAGAATATCCGCACCTTGATCGAGCAGCGCTTTGGCGGCGGCGGCTTCCTTACCCGGATCGTACCAGGAGTTTACATAGATCACCTTCACCTGCGCGTCGGGGCGAACCGACTTCAGCGCCAGAGTAAAGGCATTGATACCGCTAACCACTTCGGGGATTGGCACGGAGGCGATGTAACCGACCACGCCGGTTTTCGTCATTTTACCCGCAATCAGGCCGATCACGGTGCGGCCTTCGTGGAACTTGGCGGCATAGGTCGCCACATTCGCCGACCGCTTGAAGCCCGTGGCATGCTCGAAGAAAACCTTCGGGTTGCGCGCGGCCACCTTCAGAGTGGGCTCCATATAGCCAAAGCTGGTGGTGAAAATCAGGTTATTACCCTTGGCGGCGAGCTGCTGAATAACCCGCTCGGCATCGGCCCCTTCCGGCACGCTTTCCACATAGGTGGTTTCGACCTTGCCGGGGAAGGCTTTTTCGATCGCCAACCGGCCTTCGTTATGGCGGTAGCTCCAGCCGTGATCGCCAATCGGGCCGACGTAGACAAAGGCTACTTTGGTTTTGGCGTCGGCAGCCAGGGCCGCGCCTGCGGTCAGGCTGAGGGCGGCAACGGCACCAACAAGAAGAGCTTTAAGAGTTCGGGAAGTCACGGGGAATACTCCTTCCGCGCGGTTAACGATCAGGGTGAAAACTTTTGCCCAGGGCCGCCGGCGCATTCAGCTTGATGCGCACGGCATCGCGCGACATCAGCACCAGCACCAGCACCGTGGCCAAATAAGGAAGCATCGAGAGAAACTGCGACGGGATCGGCACGCCCAAACCTTGCAGATGCAGTTGCGCCAGGGTCATCGCGCCGAACAGATAGGCCCCCGCCAGCACGCGCAGGGGCCGCCAAGTGCCGAACACCACCAGCGCCAGCGCAATCCAGCCGCGCCCCGAGGTCATATTCTCCGCCCACATCGGCGTATAGGCCAGCGATAAGTAAGCGCCGCCGAGCCCCGACAGCGCCCCGCCGGTGAGAATCGCCATGAGTTGCACGCGCCGCACCGACAGGCCAAGGCCGTGGGCCACCTGGGGCGATTCGCCGACCGCCCGTAACGTCAGCCCCAGCCGCGTGCGCGTAATGACCCGATGGGCCAGAAACGTAAGCGCCAGCGACAGATACACCAGCAGATCATGCCCGAACAGCAGCGGCCCGATCACCGGTAAATCGCTGATACCGGGAATCGACAGGACCGGCAGGCGCGGAATCGGCTGCCCAACCAAATTCTTGCCAATCAGCGCCGACAGTCCCAAGCCGAACAGGGTCAAGGCGAGGCCGGTCGCGACCTGATTGGTCAGCAGCACGAGCACGAGAACCGCGAACAGCGCCGACAGCAGAACGCCCGCCAACGCCCCGGCGATGACGCCAAAATAGGCATTGCCCGATTGATGGGCAACGGCGAAGGCGCACACCGCGCCAACCAGCATCATGCCTTCGACGCCCAAATTCAGAACGCCCGACTTTTCGGTAATGAGTTCTCCCAGGGCCGCGAGCAGCAAAGGGGTCGAAGCCATCATCACGGCCACCAGAATCGATGCGGCAATATCCATTCCTGCGCCTACCCCCGACGAATGCGATAGGCGAGAAGCACGTCGCAGGCCAACACGAAGAAGAGCAACAAACCCTGAAACACGGTTCCCACCGAAGCCGAGAGCTTCAACGTTACCTGGGCGGCCTCCGACCCGATATAGGATAGCGCCAGCAATAGCGCCGCCGCGCAGATGCCGAAGGGGTTCAACCGCCCGAGAAAGGCGACGATGATGGCCGTGAACCCATAGCCCGGCGAAACGGTGGGCATCAGTTGGCCAATCGGTCCCGCCACTTCCAGCATCCCCGCGAGCCCGGCGCAGCCGCCGCCGATGAGAAGGCAGGTCCAGACGACGCCCGGCGCGGAAAATCCGGCAAAGCGTGCCGCCGCAGGCGCAAGCCCGGTCGCCGTCAGCTTATAACCGAGCAACGAGCGCGTCAGCACCGCTTGCGCCGCCACCGCCGCCACGATCACCACAAGCAGCCCCCAATGCAGCCGGAACCCCTCCAGAATTGGCGGCATCAGCGCGTCGGCATCAAACGGCCGGCTTTGCGGGAAGTTGTACCCATCCGGGTCGCGCCACGGGCCGGTCACTAGATAGCCCAGGAAAAGCTGCGCCACATAGGTCAGCATCAGGCTGGTCAGAATTTCATTGGCGTTGAAGCGCGTCCGCAGCAGCGCCGGAATCGCCGCATAGGCAACCCCGCCGCCGAGCCCCGCCAGCGCCATCATCGGCAGACTCCACCAGCCGCCACTATTCCAGAAGATCAACGCGACTCCGCCCGCACAAATCGCACCAACGGTAAGTTGCCCCTCCGCGCCGATGTTCCAAACATTCGCCCGAAACCCTAGCGACAGGCCAAGGGCGATGAGGGCCAGCGGAATCGCCTTAACGCCGAGTTCAGTCCAGCCGTAGAGGTCCGAAATCGGTTCTATGAAAAAGCCATAGAGCGCCTTGAGCGGATCAACGCCCAGCAGGGCAAACAGCCCCGCCCCGCTCAGCACCGTCAACGCCAGCGCCAACAAAGGCGTCGCATAGACCAACCAGCGCGGCGTTTCCGTCCGGGCTTCCAGACGCAGGCTAAATCCCCGCTTTGCCGATACAACGGCGGCTTCAGGCGGCATCCGCCACGCCTCCCATCATCAATCCCACCGTCTCCTGGCTGAGTTCCGCCGTTGGGACTGCAAGACTGAGGCCACCGTGAAACAGCGCCGCCATTCGGTCGCAGAGGGTGAAGAGTTCGTCGAGGTCTTGGCTGATGACCAGCACCGCCGTTCCCGCCTCGGCCAATGCCAACAGCGCCCGGTGAATCGCCGCCGCCGCACCGGCATCGACGCCCCAGGTCGGGGCCGCGACGATCAGCACTTTCGGATTGGCCAGGATTTCGCGGCCCATAATAAATTTCTGCAAGTTCCCGCCCGAGAGCCGCCGGGCGAGGCTGCCCGCCGTCGGCGGCATCACGCGGTAATCAGCGATGATTTTTTCGGCAAAGGCTTTCATCGCCCCGCGCTTCAGCCACCCACCCGCAACCAACTCGGGTCGCTGCCAGCCGGAAAGGATACTATTCGCCGTCAAATCGAGATCGGGCACCGCCGAGCGGCCCAAGCGCTCTTCCGGGACGTAGGATAGGCCGACCGAACGCCGCGCCGCCACGGGCAGCGCGCCAATTGGCTGATTATCGAGCCGGATCACATCGGGCGCGACCAGCACTTCGCCACCCAAAGCTGCCAGAAGTTCGGACTGGCCGCTGCCCGCAAGCCCCGCCACGCCCAGAATTTCCCCAGCGCGCAAGGAAAAGCTGATGTTCTTAAGATCGATCCCCAAGGGATCGTCGGCCTTGCGCGCGAGATTCTGCACCGAAAACCGCACCGGCGCGTCGGCCTTTAAATGCGTCGCGCGCCGGGTTGGCCGGTCCACCTTCCCCACCATTTTTTCCGCCATCATCGCCGGGGAGGTGGTGCGCGGATCGCAGCTATCGACCACTTTGCCCGCGCGCAGGATCGTCGCCCGATCACACAGTGCCTGAATTTCCGGTAGCTTGTGGGAAATATAGAGAATGGTCCGCCCCTCGGACACCAGCCGCCGCAGCGTGACGAACAGGGCATCGGCTTCCTGCGGGGTAAGCACCGAGGTCGGCTCGTCGAGAATCAGCAGGCGGGGGTCTTGCAGCAGGCAGCGAATAATCTCAACACGCTGGCGCTCGCCGCTCGAGAGGGCATGGACTGCACGATTCGGATCGAGCGCAAGCCCATAGCGTTTGGAAAGCTCCAGGATTTCATCGGCCAAACTCTCACCGACCCGCCCTTCCGGGAGCGCGAGGGCGATGTTTTCCGTCACCGTCAGGGTTTCGAACAGGACGAAATGCTGGAACACCATGCCGATGCCCGCCGCCCGCGCTGCTGCCGGATCGGTGAAGGCCACCGGCGCGCCTTCCCACTGGATCGTGCCCTCGTCGGCCTGGAGCAGACCATAGATGATCTTCATCAGGGTGCTTTTGCCCGCGCCATTCTCACCGAGCAGCGCGTGGATTTCCCCCGGCATCAGGGTGAGATCGACCCCATCGACGGCGCGAACACCGGGAAAATGCTTCTTGATTCCGCGCACGATCAACCGTGGCGTTCCCTGGGTTTGGCTCACCTGTTTTTGGCTCTCCGTCACCCGCTCCCCCCGCGCCCGATTGTTACGGTTTAGCGTGGCACGAGATGGCAGCGGGAATCAACGGGGGTTAAGCGGGGTTTTCGGCGGTGCGATAGGGAGCGAGACGAAATGTCGCCGCGAAGGCTTTTGCGCCCGAGGGTGTGAAGCGCACGACCCGCCCCGGCTCCCGCTTCGCCCAACCTTGCGCCCCGATGAAGGCCAGTGTTTCGGCCCCCAAGGCCCCGCCCAGATGGGCGCGGCGTTCGCTCCAATCCAGGCAATGGCGGCACAGGGGCCGCCGCCCGCGCCCCAAGGACGGCAGATCGAAGCCAAGCCCGGCAAAAAAGCCCCGCCCTGTCTCGGTCAAGGTCGGCGTATCAAGCGGGGTTAGAAAGCCTTGCTGAACCAACCCATCGAACAGCGCCACGCCCTTTTCCCCGGCAAGATGATCGTAACAAACGCGCGCTTCGCGCAAAGCCGGGTCTTTTGGCCCCGTGCGGGTGCGCGTGGCCCCGGTGCGCTGGGCGAGCCCCATCAGCCCTTCCAGTACATCCGCCACATCCGGCCCGGAGAGGCGGAAATAGCGATGCCGCCCCTGTTTCGCCGCCGCCAATAATCCGGCACTCTCGAGCTTGCCGAGATGTTCGCTTGCGGTCGGCAGGGCAATCCCGGCGGCCTGCGCCAGTTCCGAGACGGTCAGCGCGCGCCCATCCATCAGCGCCGTCAGCATATTGGCGCGGGCGGGATCGCCGATCAGGGCGGCGAGCGGGGCAATGGTGGGGCCTTCTTTCATACTTCGGTTATAGCCGAAGCATGGAAGCCGCTCAAGCCGCTAAGATCGGGCATCCAACCAGGAGAACATGATGACCGCCGACACGAAAATCGCCTGTTTCATTCGCTATGAAATCGACCCGTTCAAGGTCGAAGCCTTCCAGCATTACGCCCAGGTTTGGGGTCAGGCGATCCCGGCCTGCGGGGCCGATCTCTTCGGCTATTTCGCGCCCTACGAGGGCTCGGCCACCACCGCTTACGGCGTCTACACGCTGCCCAATCTCGCCGCCTACGAAGAATACCGCGCCCGGCTGCGCGACAGCGCCTTGGGCCGCGAAAACTATCAGTTCGCCAAGCGCGAGCAGTTCATTCGCCGCGAGGACCGCATCTTCCTGCGCCTTGCCTCCGCCCCGCACGCGGGCCTGATAAAGCCATGATCGCCGTCATCTTCGAAGTCTGGCCCGCCGAGGGCCAGACCGCCACCTATCTCGATACGGCGGCCCTCTTGAAAGAAGAGTTACTCGGAATCGACGGGTTTATCTCCATCGAGCGTTTCGAGAGCCTCGCGACGCCGGGTAAACTGCTCTCGCTCTCCTTCTGGCGCGATGAAGCCGCTGTACTCGACTGGCGCAACCGCCCCGCCCACCGTGCGGCGCAAAGTCTGGGGCGCAGCGGGGTTTTTCAGAACTACCGCCTGCGGATTGCGTCCGTTATTCGCGACTATGGCTTAACCGACCGCAAGGAAGCCCCGGAGGATAGTCGCGCCGCCCATTCGGCGTAATCTTTACTGGAGCCGGTGCAGCACGTAGGTCGGCTGCGCCTGCTCCTGGGTCATGAGGTGCGACAAGGCGGCCTCGTCGAACCAACCATCGGATTCGAGCTTGAGCGCTTCGCCATGGACGCCGCTGGTGATCAAGACCGAGTCGATGCCCGCACCGTTCGCGCCCTTAATGTCGGTCTTCAACCCATCGCCGATGGCGAGCACGCGGGCGCGCTCGATCCCGTCAAGATGGGCCAGGCAGGTAGCATAAACGCCGGGGAAGGGTTTGCCGT
>NZ_JBILQX010000015.1:0-40233 GCF_044372965.1 Elstera sp.
GAGCGCGGCTTCATCTGTTTTTGCCAGATCCGATAAAGTGCCGATCTTTTCCGGCGAATCGCCGAAACTTTCGCTCATTCCGCCGATTCGCCGGGTGGTCTGCCGACGCTGCCCCCCGGCACACTCGGGCGCAACAGGATAAACAGGGGGCTGCAATGCATAAGATTTTGATTCTGGGGGCCGGGCGCATCGGCACGTCGATGGCAGCGCTGTTGCAGGGAACGGGCGAGTATCAGGTTACGATTGGCGACGTGAACCCGGCGGCGCTCGCTGCCGTCGATGTGCCGGGCGTGCAAACCCGCGCCGTCGATTCGACCGATGCCCACGCGCTGGCCGAGGCAATGAAAGGTCAGGGCGCCGTTGTCGGGGCCGGGCCGTTCGCGGTGAATGTCCATATCGCCGAAGCCGCGCGCGCCCATGGGCTCGATTATTACGATGTGACCGAAGATGTTGCCGTCACCAACCGCGTCCGTCATCTGGCGCAGGGGGCCTCGACCGCCTTCGTGCCGCAGTGTGGGCTGGCACCGGGGGTTATCTCCATCGTTGCCCACGATCTCGCCAGCCAGTTCGACACGTTACGGGAATTGCGCTTGCGCGTCGGCGCACTGCCGAAGTACCCCGCCAATGGCCTCGGCTATAATCTGACCTGGAGCACCGAGGGGCTGATTAACGAATATCTCAATCCCTGCGATGTGATTATGGACAGCCACCGGGTGGCGGTGCCGCCGATGGAAGGGCTGGAGCATTTCGCTATCAATGGGGTCGAATACGAAGCCTTCACCACGTCGGGCGGGGTCGGCAGCCTGTGCGAAACCTACGAAGGCCAGGTGGAAACCCTCACCTATAAAACCATCCGCTTCCCCGGCCATTGCGCCGCCATGCGCCTTATTCTGGAAGATTTGAACCTGAAGAGCCGCCGGGGTCTGCTGAAGGAAATTCTGGAAGGCGCGATTCCGCAGACCCGGCAGGATGTGGTCGTCGTGTTCGTCACCGCAACCGGGTTCCAGAATGGCCGTTTGATGCAAACCAGCTTCGCCCGGTCGATCTCCGGCCAGACGGTTGGCGACCGCGAGTTTAGCGCCATCGAACTGACCACGGCGGCGGCGGCCTGCGCCGTGATCGACCTTAAGAACAGCAACCACCTGCCGCAAACCGGCTTCGTGCGCCAGGAAGACGTGTCGCTGCCAGCCTTCTTGGCCAACCGCTTCGGCAAGGTTTACGCCTAAGCCGCGCCAACCTTAAAGCGTTGCCGATACTCCCCCGGCGTCAGCCCCAGGATCTTGTGAAAGATTTTGCGGAAGGCGCCGGGGTCTTCATATCCGACCTCCCAGGCGATTTGATCGATGGTGAGCGCGCTGCGCTCCAACTGCGCGCGGGCGCGGGCGATGCGGATATGTTGGCGGTACTCGGTCGGCGTCAGGCCCGTTGCTTTCTGAAAGCGGCGCAGAAACGTGCGCTCCTCCAGGCCCGCCTCGGCGGCGAGGCTCCGCGTGGTATCGCCCTGCCCGCCGCTGCGGTGCAGCGCCTGTTGGGCTTTGACAATCGCGCCGTCGCCGTGATCGAGCCGGGGGCTGAAAGCGGCATAGGCGCGCTGATCCCGCCCAGGGGGATCGACCAGCAGATAGCGCGCGACCTCCAGCATAAGGTCCGCCCCAAAAATCCGCCCGACCAGGGTTAAGCCTAAATCAGTCCAAGCCATCAGCCCGCCTGCCGTCAGCAAATCGCCATCGTCGAGGACGAGCTTATCGATCTCGACCCGCACATCGGGAAAGCGGGCGGTGAAGGCGTTCGCATAGACCCAATGGGTCGTCGCCCGGCGTCCGGCCAGCAAGCCCGTTTCCGCCAGAACAAAAGCCCCCGCGCAGACCGAGGCGAGCACCGTTCCTTCAGAATGGTGGGCGCGCAGCCACGGAACCAAGGGCGCGGCGACTTCCGGCGTAATCGGATCGCCCAAGGCGGGGGGCAGCAGCAGAAAAGCCGGTTTATGGGCCGGGCTGGGGTGTGTATCGAAAACGCACGCCATGCCGCTAGCCTCGGGCTGCCAATGGCACACCCGCAGGCGCGGCCCTTCGGGGTCGGCCTGGGCGTCAGCGCGGCGATTGGCCAGGGCGAACAGGTCCGTCAGCCCATAGAGGGCCGCCACTTGCGCGCCGGGATAGTGCAGAAGGCCGATTTCAAGCAGGGGCATCTGTCGGTTTTAGCCCGAAGAATGTCAGTTTCGCCAATCCCCAGGCTGGCACGGCGGCGCTAGGGTTGGCAACAGAAGCCATCTTCACCAGGAGAAAAAACATGAGCCAACGCGCCTTAATACTCGTCGATATCCAGAATGACTATTTTACGGGGGGCAAATGGCCCTTGGTGGGGCAGGCCGAGGCGGCGGAGAAGGCCGCAGCAGTCCTTACGGCAGCCCGCGCGGCGGGGGATGCGGTGATCCATATTCGCCACGAAATCACCCGCCCGAACGCGCCTTTCTTCGTGCGGGGCTCCGAGGGCGCGGCGATTCACCCAAGCGTGCAGCCGCTGCCGGGCGAAACTATCCTCGTGAAGAATTTCGCCAATTCCTTCCGCGAGACCAGCCTCAAGGCTGAACTCGACGCGCGCGGGCTGACCGATCTCGTGATCTTGGGCTCGATGACTCAAAATTGCATCGATTCGACCACGCGCGCCGCTGCCGACCTTGGGTATAGCGCCACGGTGATTCACGACGCCTGCGCCACGCTCGATTTGACCTTTGGCGATCAAATCATTCCGGCCGCCCAGGTCCAGGCCGCCTATATGGCCGCCCTCGGCTTTGCATTTGCTAACGTGGTTTCGGCGGAAACCTATTTAGCTACGCCCCGTCTATAAAGTCGGCGAGACGCTGGCGGCGGCGGTCCACGATCAGGCGGGTCACATCCGGGCGGCTATAGTGCCCCGCCAGATCGAGGTTCTGCCGTTCGCGCCGCACGAGGCGGTGGTCGAGCGTCGCCACCAGCAATTCTTCCCCCTCCGTGTGCGGCGGAATAACCCAACTGCCATCGGGGGCGGCGATGCAGGAGCCGCCGTTTGCCATCACGTCCGGGCAGCGGGCGAGCATGGCGGCGACGGGGCTATCGGGCGGCACATCCTCCCGCCGCATTAGGCCCGAGACGGCGAGAACATAAGAGCGGCCTTCACGGGCGAGGAATTGGGTCGTAACCTCGGTATTGCGCTTATTGCCCGGCCACAGCGCGACATGCAGGTCTTCGCCCAAGGCATAAAGCGCCGCGCGCGACAGCGGCATCCAATTTTCCCAGCAGTTCAGCCCGCCAACGGTGAAGGGGCCGAGGGCATGGGTTTGCAGCCCGTGCCCATCCCCCGGCGACCAGCTCAGGCGTTCCTCATAGGTCGGTTGCAGCTTGCGGTGGACCGAAGCGATGATGCCATCAGCCCCAATATGGACCCGCGAGCAATAGAGACTATGGCCGCCCCGATCCAACGGGCGCTCGATGGTGCCCAGCATCACCGCGATGTTATGGCGAGCGGCGGCCTCGCAAACCGGCTGCAAATGGCCCGCTTCGATACAGAGGGCTTGATCGAGATACAGCGCGTGAATCTCCTTCTGAAGGTCCGAGTCAAACACCGCCCCATCGGTATGCTCGATCCAAAACGGGTAGCCCGGCGCTAAGGCCTCGCCGAAAACGACAAAGCCGCAGCCTTCCGCCGCCGCGCGGGCGATCCAGGTGACGATTTTGGCGAGTGTCGCCTCGCGGTTCAGCCAGACGGGGGCGATTTGGGCGAGGCCAACGGTGAGCGTATCGGACGGGCGGGCGGGCATCGGCGACTCCAGGGATAAGATTGCGCTTGCCGGAGCTTAGGCAAACCCCGATCATTGATCCAATTAATCGATAAGATAGTTGGCTATTATGTATCCTAATATCAGCCTGACACAGATGCGCTGTTTCCAGGCCGTGGCCGAGTTGGGCGGCTTCACGGCGGCAGCCGATGGGCTGTGCCTGTCGCAGTCCGCCGTTAGTCAGGCGGTCGCGGCGTTGGAAAAGCAGATCGGCGCGCGGCTGCTGGTGCGCGGGCGCGACCGGGTCACGCTGACGGTCGCGGGGGAGGCCGCGCTCGCGGAAACCCGGTTGGCGCTGGCTGCCGTCGAACGGTTGGCCCACTGTGGGCAAGGGGCGCGGGTGCTGACGGGCAGCGTGCGCTTGGGCGTGGTGCAGAGCGCCGCCATTCAACTTTTGCCCGGTTGGGTGCGGCAGTTGCGCGCCGCCCATCCACGCGTGACGGTAACGCTCTATGAGGGCACCGACCCGGAGGTGACGGGCTGGCTGCTGGCGGGCGTGGTCGATCTCGGCATCACCAGCCGCCTGCATCCTGATTTAACCGCGCGTCCAATTTTTGAGGACGAATATCTTGTGGTTCTGCCGCCCGATCATCCTTTTGTGGACCGGCCCGTGCTCGATTTAGCGATGCTCACCGGCGAGCGCATGCTGCTGTCCGGCGGCGGATGCGAGACGTTGATTCAGGAATTATTGGTTGCCGCCGACAGCCGCCCGGAGATTGTGGCGATGGTCCGCGATAACGCCACGTTGGTGAGCATGGTGCGCGCCGGATTGGGCCTAACGATTATGCCGGAATTGGCCGTTGCTTCTGACCGCGCGGGCGTGGCCTGCCGAGGGCTGCGTCCCGCCCTGCCGCGCCGGTTGCACCTGCTCAGCCGCAGCGACGCCGAATTAGGGCCGGTAGCGGTGGCGCTCCTCCAGATCATCCAGGGCGCGGCCCCGATGCGGCAAGCCGCCGAATAATTATCGGCAGAAGGCGCGGCTGACTTTTCCGGCAGCGGTAACGATCAAGGTGAGCCGTTCCGGCACGCGCTCGTAACTCACGGGGGTTTCGAGCGCGAGCACGCGCACTTGCATCAGGTTCATCGTGCGGACTTTGGCGAGCGCGGCCTCGCGCGGCATTCCCGCAAGGGAAGCGACTTTTGCGTCGAGGCACGGCGCATAGAGATAGGCATGGGGCCGCGTGGTGCGCCCCACTTCGGTGGGGGTGGGGGGCGGCTTATAGAAATTATTCAGCGGGTAGGGCTGCGGCTTTTGATCGGCTGCCGTGCGCGGGCCTTTGGCGGGATTATAGGGCGTCGCGGCCTGTTGCGCCGTCGCACTGAGGCTGACGGCGATCAAGACGGCTCCTAAACTCAGCGCCCGCGCACCCATATTTCATTCCAATAAAAAACCCGGCGCGACAGTGTCGCGCCGGGTCTTAACGTAGGTCAAGAGACCTTCTTTGCCTACTCGCGGTCGCCCATCAGATTGAGCAGCGCGGTGAAGATGTTGATGAAGTTGAGGTAGAGCGACAGCGCCCCCAGCAACGACATTTTCATCAGGCTTTCGTGGCCATAGCCTTCAGCATATTCTTCCTTCAGGCGCTGGGCGTCGAAGGCGGTCAGGCCGGTGAAAACGATCACCATCACTACCGAGATGAGCATGCTCATCAGGCTAGAGCCGAGGAAGATATTCACGATCGCGGCGATGAAAACCCCGACCATCCCGATGAGCAGGAAGCTGCCCATGGAGGTTAGGTCTTTTTTCGTCGTGTACCCATAGACCGCAGCGGTCAGGAACACCGACGCCGAGATGAAGAAGACCTGGGCAATCGACTGGCTCGTGAAAACCAAGAAGATGCTGGCCATCGACACGCCCATGAGCGCCGAATACCCCCAGAACACCGCCTGCGCGGTGGCTGCGGACATACGATGGATCATACCGTAGAACAAGAACACCACCGCAATCGGGGCAAGCATTGCCACCCACTTCAGGTGCGTGTTGTAAATCATCTGAACCAGAGCGGGGCTATTCGCCACCATTGCGGCAACGAGGCCCGTTACCGCCAAACCACCGGCCATATACGCGAAAATGCGCAACATATAGCTGCGCAGGCCGGCGTCGTATGCCGCCTGATCGACGGTGCGCGTCGTGCGCTGCGACTGCCAACCCGGCGTCTGCCAACCTTGAGCCATTTTATCCTCCGTCTTGATCCCTGGCAAACCTACCAGGGGCTTCTGATACTTTGGCAACCCTTTGTGAAAATTCAATGGCTATCTGCGACTCAACCGCCAGATTTTTGTTTTGCGGCGGCGAGGCGCTTCCGGCGCGCCTCCATCGGGTCGGTGTTCGGATCACTGTCCTCTTCGATTGCGGACCCGTTTCCGTCGGCCTCATCTAGCAGATCAGCAACATCGCTCGCGTCCAGATAGAAACCGACCATTTGGGTCAGCACCCGTCCCGTCAAGGCTAACACCAGATCGCGGCTCATCCGATGCCCGCCCGATGACTGCCGCGCCCGCAGCAGCACGTGCACATAGACCGTGCGGGCGAGCGCAACGATATCTTCCGCCACGAACTCCTTGCTCGCCATCTGCTGCAAGAACAGCGCGAGTTGCGGATCAATCGCAATTTTGTTCCCGCTCAAGGTCGAGACGGTCGGCGGTGCGTTCGAGAGGGGCGACTGGGCCATGCGGTTGACAATAACCCTTTTTTCCCATGTCCACCGCCACAAGTGGCGGCGATGGACCCAGGAAGCACTAGAAAAACGGAAAACGCTGCCAAAGCGGCAGCCGATGCTAAAAGGATGTTACCCGAAAGCGCGCCGTCCCGCCAAGGCAACCGCGATGGCCGCCCCCAGATGGGCGTTATTTTCGACCAGGGCGATATTGGCGGTCAACGACCGGCCTCCGGTTAGCTCGGCAATGCGTTTCAGCAGGAACGGGGTTTCCGCTTTGCCGCGCACGCCCTGGGCGCGGGCTTCGGCAATCGCTTGAGCGATAAAACTTTCGATCTCGTCGGGCGGCAGGGCGGTTTCCACCGGGGCGGGGTTGGCGATCACCGCGCCGCCATCGAGCCCCAACGCCCATTTCGCCGCAAGAATGGCGGCAATCTCCGCCGCGCTTTCGGCCCGATGATCGACCGGTAAATCCGATGTGCGGGCATAAAAGGGCGGGAACCGGTCGGTTTGATAGCCGATGACTGGCACGCCGAGGGTTTCCAGCGTCTCAAGCGTCTTCGGCAGATCGAGAATGGATTTCGCCCCGGCGCAGACCACGCCCACATTGGTGCGGCTAAGCTCGGTCAGATCGGCGGAAATATCGAAACTCTGCTCCGCCCCCCGGTGAACCCCGCCGATCCCGCCCGTGACGAAAATCGAAATCCCCGCAAGGCGCGCGCCGATCATCGTCGTCGCCACCGTCGTTGCGCCCAGGCGCTTGGTGGCAATCGCCATCGGCAGGTCGCGGCGCGAGAGTTTAGCGACATTATCGGCGGTGCCGAGCCGCTCCAGCAGTTCGGCATCGAGCCCGATTTGAAACGCGCCATCGACCACGGCAATCGTCGCCGGAACCGCGCCGCCCGCCCGGATCAATCCTTCCACCCGCCGCGCGGTTTCCACATTCTGCGGATAGGGCATACCGTGGGCGATAATGGTCGATTCGAGGGCGACGACCGGGCGGCCCTCGGCGACGGCATCGGCGACTTCGGGCAGCAGGCGAACGGCAGACGGCAGGGCCATATTATACTCCAAGGCGGGTCAAGGTTTCGGCGGCAAGGCGCAAGCCCCGCTGGACGGCGTCGAGCAAGGGATCGCCCCGAACAAGGCCGACTAACGTGCCCGCCACCAGCGAATCGCCCGCGCCGGTTTCGTCGACAATCGGGCCGGGCAGCGGCACGGGCGGTAATAGGCTTTCGAACCCCTCGGCGGCCACGGCGGCGCCGCGCGGGCCATCAGTCACAACCACGGCGCGACACCCGTATTCGCGTAAAGTTTCGGCGAGATGCAGGGCCTCGGCAGCGTCCGGCGCGCCGGTTAGCAGCCGGGCTTCGTCGCGGTTGCAGAACAGCAGATCGATGGACGCCAGCGCCCCCTTGAGGCGTTCGGCTTTTGAAACCGAGACCGCATCGACCACCAGCCGCGTTCCTTTCGGGCGAAACTGCGCAAGATAGGCGAGGGATTCGGCGGTGAGATTCGTGTCGAGAAACCACAGCGGCGTCGCCGACAGGGCAATCAGCAGCGGCTCGAAAAAGGCCGGGTCCATCGCCTCCAGCACGGCCATATCGGCCCAGGCCACGTGCAAGCTGCCGTCGGGGTTCAGGAGGGCGGCGTAATTGGCGGTCGGCAAGTGCCGGTGCGGGGCGATCAGGCGGGTTTGGACATGATCGGCGGCAAGATCGCGCAGCAGAATTTCGCCTTCCGCATCATGGCCGATCAGGCTGACGAGTTCGGTTTTAAGTCCGGCGCGGGCCGCGAGAACGGCAACATTGCGCGCCACGCCGCCCGCGGAATGGCTGGCCGAAACAGGATTGGAGGTTCCGCCGATAACCGGTTGCTTTGCAATGGCGAGCGTATCCCAAACCAAGCCGCCGACGCACACGAGATCCGCCATTCCTGCCCCCTTTAACCTTTAACGAAGGTTTATACGCCGCGCCGGGCCTTTGCCGCTGTGACGGTATTATGAAGCAGGCAGGCAATCGTCATCGGCCCCACGCCGCCCGGCACCGGCGTAATCGCACCCGCGACCAAAACCGCTTCGGCATAGTTCACGTCGCCAACCAAGCGGCTTTTGCCATTGTCATCGGGCGGCAGGCGGTTGATGCCCACATCGATAACGGTCGCACCCGGCTTGATCCAATCGCCGCGCACCATTTCCGGACGACCCACGGCGGCGACCAGAATATCGGCCCGGCGGCACAGGGCGGGCAGATCGCGGCTGCGCGAATGGGCAATCGTCACCGTGCAATCGGCTTTCAGCAGCAGTTGCGCCATGGGTTTGCCGACGATATTGGAGCGCCCGACGATGACGGCCTCCATCCCGGCCAAACTTCCGTGATGGTCTTGCAGCAGCATCAGGCACCCGAGCGGCGTGCAAGGCACCAAAGCCTGCGCGCCCGTTGCGAGCCGCCCGGCATTGACCGGATGGAACCCATCGACGTCTTTCGCGGGATCGATGGTGAGCAGCACCTTATCGGCGTCGATATGGTTGGGCAGCGGCAGTTGCACCAGAATCCCGTCGACGGCGGGATCGGCATTCAGGCGTTCGACCAGGGCTAGCACCTCGGCTTCGCTGACGCTCGCGGGGAGTTTATGCTCGAAGGAGCGCATGCCGACTTCCACCGTTTGGGCGGCCTTATTGCGCACATAGACCTGACTGGCCGGGTCTTCCCCCACCAGAACCACCGCAAGGCCGGGCTGAAAGCCGAGCGTGGCAATCTCGACGGCTAAGCGCGCGCGGAGTTTTTCGGCGAAAGCTTTGCCATCGATTCGGGTAGCTTGGGCGGGGTTAGTCATGGGCGAGCGCTCCTACTTCGTCGGTGATCCGCAGCCTCAGCGCCGCGTCGGCCTGTATCGCGAGACGTTTTACCCGCGCCGTTTCCCCGGACAACAGCTTTACCGCACTCTTTGGTATGCGCCAATGTTTGGCGAGAAACGCCACGAGCGCCGCATTGGCCGCGCCCTCCACCGGCGGAGCGGAGAGGCGCACGCTCAGCACCGGTCGCCCGTCGCTCTCGATCCGCACGCCCTCAATCTTCTCTTTCGCCGATTTCGGCGTAACGCGGACGGTGAGAATCAGCCCGTCCGCGGTTACGCTGATCGGCAAAGGCAGCGTCACGGCAGGATCGGATAAACGTAAGCCGCCAGCAGCCGTTCGATAAATTGCAACAGAATCAGCAAAACCAAGGGCGATAAATCGACCCCGTTAAAGCTCGGCAACACCGACCGGATGGGCTGCAGCAGCGGGTTGGTCAGGCGATTGGTCAAATCCCAAATCGTGGCGACGACGGGATTGCGCGTATTAACGACATTGAAGGCCATCAACCAGCTCAAAATCGCCTGAATTAAAATGATCCAGAACAGCAGACTAAACGCCGTGCTGATCAACCAGGCAAAGGGGGAAACAAACATCCGGTCGCATCTCCTGACGGATCAAAAACAGCCGCCAAGACCCGCACGGCTGCGCAGTAGAAGCTAGCGATGCCAAGCCCGTCCTTCAAGGCCACAGAAGCGCTTGACTTTGATCGGGCCGCCGGGCATACCCGCCGACACGGGGCCGTAGCTCAGTTGGGAGAGCGCTGCAATCGCACTGCAGAGGTCGTGAGTTCGACTCTCATCGGCTCCACCAAAGATTTCAAGGGGTTAGCAGCGTTGCGCGGCTAGCCCCTTTTTGCTGTGTCACCACCATGTCACCAGGAGGAGGAAAATCGGTCGCGCTCGGCTGACGTGCCCTCGGCCCTCTCGCACTAATTTTCGAAATCTTTCGTATCTGTAAGCCGGGTACCCTATAGACAAGCTGGTTGTGTTGCGTTTAATGTTTTCTCGGTTAAAGGCCTGTCATTTCAGGGAGTCCAAAATGGTAAAGAAATTATTAAAATACACTCTGGCGTTTTCTGGGATTTTTATGCTTTCCGCATGCGCTAGAGATGCTGGGTATTATAAAAATCAGTCTTCAATGCAATTATGCCTTGATTATATGACGCTCCCTTCGGTCAATATTAATCATGGTGCGCGGTCCGAGGAGTTAAAGCGCAGAAATGAGGATTGTTCGGCTTATAAAGAAGTGGCGGCTTCGAGAATGAAGGCTAACGAGAGTTTTGACAGCCGACTGCAGAGGATGACGAGTCAGCAACAAAATTCCACGTCCTATGATAATCAGGTTAAGCAGCCCGTTGCGTTCTTTAAAAGAAGTTATATTTCCGGCGTTAATCGAATTTGCATATATGACCGCATGGGTTCTCAGGTTGCTAGTACTCTGCGGTCGGTAGATATATGCCCGCTAACGCTTGAATAACCGTGACACCAGTATTTTACCCCTCAAGCACCCCACCGCTTCCATTTTAGTTTATTTTTACATTCTGTCATTGTCATTGTAAAATTTAAATTTTGACGACAAAAGACGCCTAGTTTAATTTCTTCGCTGGGGCAGCCTCATCGTCGTCCGTGTTTATGATTACATATATTTGTGGGTCGACGGTTGTCTTGCATATCATTACATCTGAAGTTTCTAACCATAGCATTGTTATATATAAGTAATAATTACTAATTCTGTAAATTTCTCCCGAAATCATTTTTAGTATTTTCCCGTCTCTCTTATTTTCCCAAATCGAATCCGTATAACAATCATATATTCTCGGCTTGGAAAGTGCCTGTCCTGACAGGATGATTATTAATATTAAGAATTTTAGAATCTTCATCGCTTGATCTTTCAGGTGTTTGAGTATCGAGCGTCGCTCATGTTGGGAGTTTGTTAGTTTGCGATATACCGATAGAATGGAAAATTCATACTTCTTTTTTTCCCACTCAAAAGCCCCTTGAGTTGTCATGAAAGTAGCTACGGCATCTGATACACGCTATTTATATTTATAATTTAGTGTTGCGTATGCCAATTCCGAGGTAAACCCAGTTTCCGCCGCCGCGTCCCGTTCTGCCTGTTCCCGGCTCATGCCACCGCAAAACTGTTTCATCGCCGCGCGTTCCTCGAAAGCGTCGCGGAGGTCGATAGCGTCCGGGGCGGGAGGGAGGCTATCGGGAGCCTCCCCCACCACCGCCAGGAGGCAGGGTTTATTCTCGCGCAACAGCGTGCGAAGCCCATCGGTCAAACGCTCGGGCGGACCCGCGCGCAATTTGTCCCCCTGTCGCCAGACGCGCACCCCCGCCAGGGCGCACGCCTGTAAGAGTGCTGCCGCCTGCATCAAAACTGCTCATAGTCCGGGGGCGTGGAAATATCCGGGGGCGACGTCCTTAATGTCCTAACGTCCTGTTCTTGGGCCTGCCGTGGGGGCACGGTAGGACTTTCAGGATATGCAGGACTTTGCAGCAGGGAGTTTTCCCCCGTTTGGAGGGAAATATAGCAGTAGCCACCGCGCCGCCCTTGGTTCCGATATTCAATCCCAATAGCGCGTAAGGCGGGGGCAATCCGGCGGAGGGCGTCCGCGAAGCCTTTCGCAGTGCGGGGCCAAGCCTCGGCATGGTCCGGGCGCTTTTGCGAGACCGCGAGAAACAAGGCTTTGGTCGTCATCTCGATTGGAGCTTTCGGGCCGTCTTCCCACCAATCAACCAAGGCAGTAGCGACGGGGGAGGCGTCCAAGGTGCGCGTGATGCTATCGACCCGGAGAGACGCATAGAGGGCAAGGAAATAACCCGCTGGTCTTCCTTCTACCCGCATGAGGGCTTCCCCCAGTTGGGCAAATTCGATAAGCCGGGGGCAGTCCTTCGGCGCAATGTGGATCGTAGGCAAAAGCGCCAAAGCCTTTGCAACCTGAGTCAGCAACGCCCCCAGCAAGCCCCCGTGTTCTCTGTCGAAGGTTTTGACGAGACCCACGATTTCGGTGCGCCGGGTGAGCGGCGGGATTTCAACGGAAAGCGTTCGGTCAATCAAATCTTGGGCGGTGACGGCGGCGCTAATACCATTTAGAGCGATAGGGCGTTTCGTGCGGATAATGCTCTCGTCAGCATCGGAATAGAGCTTGCGCTTGGCGTGCCCTGCCCCCGTTGCCAGAACGCATAGGGCATCCTGAATATCTGCCGAAAGGTGGCTGATATTCTCATAGCTGACGATGCCGTTTACCCGCGCGGAGACGAAAATATCCTCCCTGGATTTCGGGGCGGCGCGAAGGTCGCAGGCGTTCGGATCGATCAGGCGTCGCAAGAGCGATTGCGTAGTGCTTTT
Organism: Elstera sp.; assembly: GCF_044372965.1. Lineage (NCBI taxonomy): Bacteria > Pseudomonadati > Pseudomonadota > Alphaproteobacteria > Rhodospirillales > Rhodospirillaceae > Elstera > Elstera sp. Next base: position 12,683 of record NZ_JBILQX010000015.1, read on the forward strand.
GGCGCTTCCCTGTTCGCCGATGATTTCCAGCACGGGAAAAGGGGTTTCCGGGCGTAGGCAGTCCGCAAGCCACGCCAGAACCAGCGGGCGGGCGGTTTCGGGGATGTTTACGCAGTCCCAAAGTGGCGTGAGGCTGCCCCCTTTTTCGGGGATCGGGAGCGGCTGCAACGTATCAGGGCGGAGAAAATCGACCGGGGGGTTTTCGATAACGTCCCATTGCCCCGGTGTTAGCTTTACCGCGCGGCTGCGTCCCGGCTCACCAAGGTCGAGATAATAAGCCCCGTCTTTTTCCGCCATCCGCACGAAGATCGGGCGCGTGTCCCCGGCTTCGCGTGCCAGTCCGGCAAGGGTTCGCACCGCTTCGCGCAAGGCATTGTCGCGCGCCGCGCTTCCGGTCATCCGGTAAAAGCTAGCAGAGAGGGATTCTTGAAACCGGCTCGATTCGATGGGCCGTACTTCGCCCGTTTCGCGGTGGCGGGCGTAGGCTTCGTTTTGGGTATCGGTGAAAAGCCCATACTGCTCTTCCACGAAGCCAACGAGTCGGGAAGCCTGGGAGCGTGCCTCAGTTTCGGGGGTAGAATCCGGTTCGGCGGTGGCGAGGGCTTCGGTGAGATACGCCGCCACGGCTGCCGTGCCTTCCACATGCGCCATATCGTTGAAGTCGGTTGCGCCTTCCGGGCGGTTTGGCCCAAAGGCAGGGGAGACGAGTTGTCCGCTCACTTTCGCAGCGGCGGCGCGGGCCTGGGTCATGCCGGGATTTCCTTCTGTTCTATGGTCATCGTCCGCACACAGGATCAAGCGTGCGGTGGGGTATGCAGCGCGGAGGGCGGTGGCGACGGGGGTAAGGTTGCCGCTATCAAAGGCCACCGCGACGGGTAAGCCGGTTGCGGCGTGAAGACTGGCGGCGGTCGCAAACCCTTCGGCAATCAAGAGCGTTTCGCCCGGAATGCCGATTAGGTGAAAACACCCGCGTTTGCGCCCTCCCGTGAGAAAGCGTTTCGTTCCGTCCGGGCCGATGAATTGCAGCGAGTGCAATGCGCCTGCCGTGTCGCGCATCGGCACAATTAAGCGCCCGTCCGATTGTCGCAGGCCGTAAGAAGCGACAGCCTTTCTTGATAGATAAGGATGCGCGGGGACGGCAGGCGCGGCCTCATTCCAGAGGCTTTCCGCTTTGGCGCGGGCGTCTTGGTGGCGTTGTGCTTCGTCTCGCTTGCGGGCGGCGCTAAGGGCCTGTTGTCGCTGCCGCCATCGGGCCGCATCGACAGGGCTTTGGGGCCTGCCCGAATGCCAGTTCTGCCAGTCCTTCCCATCCCGCCAGTTCTGGAATCCGCCCGCTGGGGTTTCATCCAAAAACAGCACATAGGCACCGTCTTGATTTCCGGGTTTTCCACCGTCAACCGGGCAGCGATGCAAGCGGCCATCGGTTTGAAGCGAGGGCGGCGGGATTAGCCCGCGCGCCTGCATTGCCGCTGCGAAAGCGGTTAAAGTTTCCGCCCCCATCATTCGGCACTCGTTGACGCGCGCGGGGACGAAAGCCGGGTACTAATCCAGGTGTCTAAGTCTTCGGGGGCATAAACAACCCGACTGCCAAATTTCCGAAAGACAGGACCACCGCCCGTAGTGGCCCATTTCTGGAGTGTTTTAGGAGAAAGCGGAAGTCCGCGCTCACTGACGTAAGAAGCGGCTTCGGTTCTCTGTAGGTATTTAGTCAAGTTCGGCTCCTAAGCTGGAGAGTTAGCCGCATCGGTGGCGGCCCTCTCCTAGCTATGGGAGGAAATCACGAATAAAAAGGTTGTTGGTTATTTAGAAAAACCATCGTTCATTCTTGATAAACCGATGTTGGATTATCGCTGAGGCAGAGAAACTGCGGCGGAAAACCGTCAATGGTTTTTAGGGGGTAAGCGGGGAATGGCACCCAAAAGTTTTATAACCAATTGAATATAAAAAGAAATAAACCAACGATGGTTTCACGAGCGGCTTGATCGAGAAAAAATGTTCAGGATTCCTTTTTTGGTGTTTTTGGTGGGCGTCCGCCTTGGCTCGTACCGATTAAAACGCGCGCACAACTATCCTTAAGTTGTTTGTTGAGTTGCAAGTCTGCATATCTGGAGTCTATCTCTTTGATTACGGACGGGATAGTTAAGCGACCCTCGTTTTGTCGAAGTTCATGCCATAGCGTCCAGACAATCTTCATTGTCTCCGGCATGTCGTCCGTAAATTGAATTTGCCTACTATTCTTTTATTCATCAGGGAGAAGATATTCTAGATGAACGCCTCTTTCTGTGCACCAATTTATAAATGATGTTTTATCAATTTTCTGTTCGAAAATTGGATAATTATTATTTGATGGTTGATCGGAAACTAATATAGCACCTGTATTCATAGCCTCCCTAATATCTTTTTTTGTTTCATTGATAATTCCAATGTGAATTTTTACACAAATTGGGTCTACGCTGTGAAATATGCGTGCGGCCTCATCAATTGTGAAAGAGTCTCTATATTTGAATATTTTTACCCATTCAGTCATGACGCCACCTTTTCCAGACTGTCCGAAACAAAGCTATTCAGGCTTTTGCCCGAACGCGCCGCCGCTGCCACCAGGGCACGGTGAAGGTCGGGTTTGATCCGCAGGAGGAGCTTACCGGAATAGGGCTTTTCGGGCGTCTTACCGCGCGCCCGGCACCAATCCTCATAATCTTCAACCGTATCGGAAAAGGCGGTTTTCAATTCTTCCACCGTGCGCCCCTGAAAGGTCAGCACGTCGCGGGTGTTGATAACCTCACCATGAAACAAGCCTGCTTCGGCGTCTAGCTCGATAAGCCCGATATAGCCTTTATGCTCTAAGGTGCTCATGGCGTGTATCCTGCTTCTGTTAGGAAGCGCCGAGCGGATAGAGCGTTATTCCCGCCCGCATTCCCAGCGCTGCTGCATACCGTTCCACGGTTTCCCATTTCGGCTTTCCGCCTGCCTCCAGCCGGGCAATCGCGGCTTGCGACGTGCCCATACGGCGCGCGATTTCGGCTTGGGTTAGTCCGCTTTTGCGCCGGGCTTCGGCAAGGGTAAAGGCAACCTCATAGATCGGCCCTAAGCGTTCATATTCCGCCGCATAGGCGGGATCGGTCAGCCATTCCTTTTGTAGATCGGCGAAAGGGCGGGTCATGGGTCTATCCTTTTGGCGCGGTCTAGCGCGGTATCGATGTAACGGCGCGGGGTTTTCCGGGTCTTCTTTTGGAAGGCAAGCACGATAACGAGGCGCTTCCCCAGGCGAGTCACATAGAGCGCCCGGCCCTCGGTGCGGTCGCCAGAGACGCGAAGTTCCCATAGCTTCCCCTCTAAATGCTTGGCGAAAGGCTCCCCGAGACGGTCTAGGCCGACGTGTTCAACCCGTTCCACAACGCGCGCCAGAGCGGCCCGCAGAGGGAGCGGCCAATCTTGCAACTCGGCCTCGGCCTCTGCGGTCAGGCTTACCCGCCACGTCATAATATATCACTCGTGGTATAAAGCGCCAAGATCAGACTTCCCCGGATTTCTTGTGTAAGGGCACTACCACCCCTACCGCCTTCCCCTCTGCCGCGCGCATCCCGGCCAAAGCAGGGGCAGCGGCGCGTTCCGCCAGTTCGACGCGGGCGTTATTGGCGAAATGGATATAGCGTTGCGTGGTCGAAAGCTGGGAATGCCCCAGCGCGGCCATGAGTTGCGCGGCTTGCGCGCCGCTCAAAGCCAACCAAGACGCCACCGAATGCCGCAAGGAATAGGGCACAAGATCGGGCGAAAGTCCGGCGGTGGGGATAACCTTTTCTGCCCAATCCTTACGGTAGCTTATCGACCCCTTCCCCCGACTGGCGGGAAACACAAAGGCGTCGGGTTCCCCCGGCGGCTGGCGGGCGATAATCTCTTGCGCGACGGCAGGAAGGGGAATGACACGGTTTTTCCCCGTTGCCTTCCCCGTTTTATGGCGCGATGGGGGCAGGACGATTGCGCCGCTTTTCATATCCACATGCCGCCACTGGCAGCGGCTAATCTCGGTCGGGCGCGCGCCGGTGATTGCCATCAGCCGGAAGGCATCGGCCACCGCCGGGCGAATGCGCCGTTCCTCTTCCAAGTGAGCAAGGGCAGTAAACAGCCGAACGTAATCGTCGGGGCCGTCTAGGAAGGTTTCGCGTGCGTTGCCGCCCGGCAGTTTGAATGCCCCCGCTGGATGCTCCTTAATCAGCCCTTCCGAAACGGACCAGTTCAACGCGGTTCGCAGAACGATAATGCAGTCACGCGCGGCGGTAGGGCCTCCCCGGACGCGGGTTAATCCCCGAGGCTTGCCGCTCGGCACGGTTTTCCGATTGCCCCCGTCGCGGATCGTAGCGAAGGCTTTGCGGACGTGCTCCAGCGTTAGACTCTCTGCCAGAACCGCCCCGACAAGCGGCTTTAGGTGATGCTCGATCCGCCCTCGGTCGATAGGGCGGGCGGTATCCGATTTTGCGGCAAATTGGGCCGAAGCAAGGTAACGGTCTAACAGGTCCGCCACTGTCAAGCCCTCCCGCTTGGCCTTTTTACTCTCCAGCGGATCGCCCCCGGCCCGCACGGTTGCCGCCCAATCCTCGGCAATCTGTCGCGCCTGTTCTGGGGTTAAGGCTCCGGTCTTCCCGATGGTCGCGCGGCGCTTTTGCCCGGCTGCATTGCGATAATCGAAAACGTAGCTATGCACCCCGGACGGCAAAGATCGCAGCCCGAACCCCTTAATCTCACTATCCCAGGTAAACAAGCGCTCGGTATGTACAGCCGATTTCAGGGCTTCAACGAGGCGTTTTGTGAGCTTTGCCACGGGCCTAACCCTTGAGAAAAAAAGAAAAAAGGCCGTTTCTGTGTCACCACCATGTCACCAGAAGGCGGAAAAACGGGGTAAAAAAGGCCCTCACCTATACACTCACGGTAAGGCAATTTCTCTTTTAGATCAACGGATAGTAAGAATGAGAAAGAGACCGTGTCACCAGGAAAACCCCCAGATCGTGCAATCGCACTGCAGAGGTTGTGAGTTCGACTCTCATCGGCTCCACCAAGAATTTCAAGGGGACAAGTGCGCGGGCGCTATCCCTCGGTTTCGCCTAAACGACTTACCGGGAACCGCAGTGTCCAGCGCACACCCTCCGGGGCGAAAATTAGGTCCGAGGTTCCTTCGAGGGCGCGGGCGACCAGCCGCTCCAGCAGGGCGCGGCCAAAGCCTGCGCGGGTGGGCGGCTCGACCGAGGGGCCGTTGCTTTCGACCCAGGTGAGTTCGACCAGGGGGCGATCCTCGACCACGATCTGCTGCCAGGCGATGGCAATCCGCCCGTGCGCGCTTTGCAGCGCGCCGTAGCGATAGGCGTTGCTCGCCATTTCGTGCAGCCCAAGGGCGATATTTTGCGCAGCTTCCGGGCCGACAATTGTCGTTTCGCCAACAATCGACAACCGCTCTTCCAGCCGCGCCGGATCTTGCCCGATCTCGCGCAAAACCAGATCGCGCAGATCGACCCCGTGCCAGGAGCGGTTGACCAAGAGTTCATGGGCACCGGACAGGGCCTGGAGGCGGGCACTAAAGCGCGCCAAATAATCGGGAAGATTTGTCACCGATCCCCCGGTTTGCCGGGCAATCCCTTGCACAATCGCCAGCAGATTCTTCGAGCGATGGGAGAGTTCGCGCAGCAGATTTTGCAAGTGCTGCTCATAGAGCTTGTGGGAGGTCACATCGATGGCGACGGTGGTCACGCCGACAATCTCGCCGTCGGCATAGATCGGCTCGATGCGCTCGTCGAACCACAGAATTTTGCCCGCGTGCGGCAGGGCGATTTCCATCCGCGTGGCCGTGCCGGTTTCGAGCACGCGGCGCTTGGCGGCGGCGGTTATTTGCGCGGTCGGCGCGGGGAAAATATCCTCCGGGCGCGCGCCGATCATATCGGCGATTTTTTGATCAGCCGGTGGATTGTGAACCCAGGTATAGCGCAACTCCCGATCCTGTTGGGCCATACTGATATTGGAACTGGCGAGGGCCGCTTCGAAGCGCCGCGTGGCCTCGGCGAGTTCCTGGGTGCGCGCGGCAACGCGCTGTTCCAGGGCATGATTAAAGGAGCTTAACGTCTCCACCAGTTTGCGCCGGGCCAGTTCGTCGGCGGCAAGCCGCTGATTCGCTTCGAGCAAATCGGCGGCTGACGGCAGCGTGACCAGTTTGGGGAGCCGTGGCCACAGGGCGAAGGCCGCGATCAGGGCGACGGCCCCAACACCAACATTCGCAAGGCTGAACAGGCCCGAGGTGGCCGGGAACCAGAAGGTCAGTAAATCCAAAAGCTGACCGGTTCCACACGCGAGCGCAAAAACGCACACCAACGACGTTACGTTGCGATAGGCCGCCGCCAAGCCTTTGCGGTGGTGAGAATACCATAGAATACCAAAGGCGACACCAAAACAGGCGAGCGTCAGGATGCCGTTCGACAGCATGTTTGCGATGGCCAAGCTGGCGGGCGTTCTTAGGCCCAAGCCGCCCGCAATCCTTAGGAAAAAATCGACGACATCCACGAGGGATTGGGGCATTCGGCTTAGTCCATACCATCGGGTTTAGTCTTACGGGGAACACATTATCCTGAACCCAACCCCGCAAGAACCGCCGCTAGGCGACGCGATGGGCGAGGGTGCTGGCGGGTTCGCCGAAAAACAGGGCCTGACTGATCACGGCCTTCACCATGTCCTCGCGGAACGGCTTGGCGATCAGAAACGTCGGCTCGGGCCGCTGGCCGGTCAGCAGCGATTCGGGGAAGGCGGTAATGAAAATGACCGGCACTTCGAAGGTTTCCAAAATCTCGTTCACGGCTTCAAGGCCAGAACTGCCGTCGGCAAGGCGAATATCGGCGAGCACGAGGCCGGGTCGCTCGGCGGTCGCCATCGCCACTGCTTCGGTATGGGTGCGGGCATTGCCCACCACCTCGTGACCCAGCGCGCGCACCAGGACTTCCAGATCCATCGCAATAATCGGCTCGTCCTCGATGATGAGAACGCGGGACGACACTTGCGCGCCAATCTGCTGCCCGGCGATGTCCAGCAATTTGCTGAAATCTTCGGGCGGCACGTCGAGAATGACGGCGGCCTGGGCGCTCGAAAATCCCTCCACCGCCGTCAGTAGAAATGCCTGACGCGGCAAGGGGGTTAACGCTTCAATGCGGCGCTCGGCCATGCTCGCGCCGTGAATTTGGGGCTCGTTGGTATTGATCGACAGTGAATTCCACAACCGCGAAAAGAGCTTATAGGTAGCGACACGCGGATCGCACGCCCGGTCAAAAACCGCAGGATCGGCGACTAAGGTTTCCAGTAAGGCCATGACATAGGAGTCGCCGCTCCCTTGGCTACCGGTTAGCGCGCGCGCGTAGCGGCGCAAAAGCGGGAGTTGCGGAGCGACAAGCGCAGAAATGGACATGGGCAAAACAACCTCGTCTAGGATCCACACCGCCCGACGCGGGATGGACCTTGAGTTTAAGAAACGTTTAACCTCGCCATCGGTTCCCGCCGGCTCCAAAAAAAACCCTAAAAAAAATCCCTTGGGGAACTTTTGCCAACGAACGGTGTTGTCATGCCAGGAACTCTGCCGTTCTCGGCCCAACGGCCGCCTAGAATCGATTCGAGACGAACGAAAGCCACCGCCCATGATGTCCTCTTCTTCTTCCGACAACGACCGCCCCGGCCACGGCACCAACGGGAAATTTGTCGAGCCCAAGTTGCAAGCCCACATCGGCCAAAAACTGCGCGAATATTATGATCATTTGGCCGCCGAACCCGTTCCGGATCGGTTCAAAGCGCTGCTGGATCAGCTTGAAAACGCCGAAGCCAAACCGGCCAAGCCGCCGGTGGGGGAGACTGAATGACTAGCCCGGCCGTGCCGCTGAAAGAGGCGTTGCTGGCGCAAATTCCGTCTATTCGCGCTTTTGCCTTATCCTTGACCGGCAACCGCGATCGTGCGGATGATCTGGTTCAAGATACATTGATGAAGGCCTGGGCTGCGGCGGCTTCGTTTCAAGAAGGCACCAGCCTGCGCGCGTGGCTTTACACGATCATGCGGAACAATTTTTACAGTGAACACCGCAAACGCTGGCGGGAAGTGCAGGATGTGGACGGGGTTGCCGCGGCGGGCTTGATCTCGCTTCCCGCGCAGCACGGGCATCTTGACCTTGCCGATTTTCGCGTTGCCCTGGCGCGCTTGCCGGCCGATCAACGCGAAGCGCTTATTCTCATTGGGGCCTCGGGTTTTTCTTACGAGGAAGCGGCGGTTATCTGCGGCGTTGCCATCGGCACAATCAAGAGCCGCGTCAATCGCGCCCGCCAGCGGCTGATGCAGCAAATGGCGGTGGATTCTCCGAGCGACTTCGGTCCCGATTTAGCGGTAACGGTCGAGGCGACCCCTATCTCACAAACCGTTTCATCGAATTGACCCCGTAGGGCGCGGGCATGAAAGCTTTTGCCGATATTCACTAAAAAATATGGGAACTAATCTCCTGCTAATAACGTTTCAATAATAGACGGCAGCGAGAAGATTTTCTTGGTGTCGTTAGTGGGAGTGTTGCGGGCATTTCTTGTAGAAATTTATATATTTTGGACCGCACCCCTAGGTCCATTCCCTAAATCATGGGAACCCGCACGCTCTTCCCTTTGGTTGTCTTTGGAAAAGGAAAGAGACTATGGATCAAACCGCAAAGTTCGAAAAGCTGCGCGACGCGGGCTTGGTGAAAAATGCCGAAGCCGTTGGCGGCGCGTTGGATACAGCGATGGATCACGCTCTTGCGGCGGCGACCGAAACCGGCGCGCTTGCCGCCGAAAAACTTTCGGCACTGGCAGGCAGTGCCCGCGGCCTGGGCGAGGATGGGCTGAACGCTTTCAGCAAAACCATCGAGCGCAATCCGATTGCCGCGATTGCGATTGCAGCGGGCGCGGGTCTTATCGCGGGCCTGCTGTGCCGCCGGTCTGACCGTTAAATGCGCGCCCTCGCCGGATTGATGGGGCTGAAATCGCCCCCTCTTCGGCGGCGGGTGGCGCTCTTGCTCGGCAGTCTTGTGGCTGTCGGGCTTTTTTCGACCGTCGCCGTCGGTTTTCTCTGCCTCGGCCTGTATCTGAGTTTGGCGACCCGCTTACCGCCGGTTTATGCCGCCCTTCTGGTGGCGTTGATCGGGCTTTTGCTGGCGGCGCTCAGTGTGAGTGTGTTGGTGCTTGCCGCCCGGCGCACGCAGCGCGCCGTGACGCGAACGGTGGAGGCCAGCGCGCTCGCCGCTCTAGCCCCGTCACTTGTGGCTTTGGCCGCGCGCCATACCCGCGTTCTTGCGGCGGTGGCGGTCGGAGCCCTCGCTTTTATGGCGATGCGTCGGCGGTAATCGCAGGCCGCGCTTAACCTTCAAAGGAGGGTGCGATCATGAGCTTTTGGCATTTCCTGGGCTTCTTGGCCCTGAGCACCTGTTTTTTCAGTGTTCTCAGCGAGATGAAGGGCCCATCTGCCGCGCAGATGGTTGGTCAGACCATCCGACTGAACCCCGACACGCTCCAAGATCGCTGTACCGAGGCCGGGTGTGCGCTGGCGTTTCGCCAGGTCGCGTCGGCACGGCCTCAAGATTATATCCGCTAGGCTCAGTCGAGCGGAAACGTAACCGTCACGCACGTCCCCGAGGGGCGTGGGACATAGGCGACGGTCGCTTTGAGGCTCGTGGCCATCGCGGCCAGGATTTTGGAGCCGAGCCCCGTTCCTTGACTTGCCGACTGCGGATCGAACCCTTTCCCATCGTCTTCGACGGTCAGGATGATCACCGCTGCCGGGGCCTGCTGCTGCACGGACACGCGAATATCGCCGGTTGCACCCGCCTCATAGGCGTATTTGAAGGCATTGGTCACAAGCTCGCCAACGATAACGCCCAGCGAAACGGCCTTATCGGTCTTAATCGTCAAGCGTTCGGCGCTGAGGCGAATGGGGTAGGGGTGCTCCTCATCGGCCAGCGAGGCTTGCAGTTCGCCCACTAGATGTTCGAGATAATCATCAACCTCAACGAGGCCGATCCGGTCCGACGTATAAAGTCGGCGATGCACCCCGGCGATGGCGGTAATGCGCGCTTGGGTTTCTTGCAAAGCCGCAATGGCGGCGGGGTCCGCAAGCGCCGCCGACTGCATGCGAACCATGGCCGCCACCAGCCCGAGGCTATTGGCGACCCGGTGATTGACCTCCTGCAGCAGCAATTCCGCCCGGTCCCGCGCCTCGCGCACGGCCTGTTCGTCTTCGGCTTTCTGCCGCTTCAAGCGCCAGCGTTCGGTGACATTCTCGATGGCGGCGATGAGCAGATCATAAAACTCGGTTGCGGTGTCCTTAATCACATACTCATCGGCCCCGGCGCGGATAGCCTGAAGCGCAAGCCGGGCATCGGCTGATCCGGTAACATAGACAACCGGCAGCCGTTCGCTGCGCGGACCTAAGCGGGCGAGCACGTCCAACCCAGTTTCACCCGGCATACTGTGATCGAGAGCCATAACATCGAACCCGCCTTGGGCCAGGCATTCGAAGGCTTGCGCGCTATTGACGACCGGGACAACGTTATGACCGCGACGGGCGAGGGCCTTTTTCACCAACACGCCCAATCCCGCGTCGTCATCCAGGTAGAGCACGCGGATTGGGGTTAGAATCTCGGTCGAAAACGGCATGCTTATTCCCCCTCTGGCATCTGCATGACCGATAGAAACAGCCCCAATTGCCGAATCGCATTGGCAAAACTGTCGTAGTTCAGCGGTTTGACAATATAGACATTGGCCCCCAAATCGTAACAGCGTTGCACTTCGCGCTGATCATCGGTGGTGGTGAGAATGATAATGGGCATGCGCCGCGTGAGCGGGTTGGATTTGAGCGCCGCCAGAATATCGGTGCCGGTCATATCGGGCAGATTGAGGTCGAGCAAGATCAGGTGGGCCCGTTCTGCGGCGTCACCCAATAAGTAGCCCAACGCGCTGGCCCCATCGTTGAACGGCAAAAGCTCATTTGAAACACCGGCGCGGCGAAGATTTTTTTCAATCAGGCGCGCGTGCCCCGCGTCGTCCTCAATCATCACAAGCGTGACGGACTTCATGTCACGGTTCCTTTTTCGTCGGGGCTTAGACTCAGCCTAAGGTCTGAGGCGATTGTAAACCGGAATACGGTGCCGCTGTGACCGTCTGAGATAACCTGAATATCGCCGCCCAATCGCCGCACGAGCGTGCGCACATGCGCAAGGCCAATCCCCTCGCCCACTTGGTCCTGTTTTCCGGCCCGGCGGAAAAGCTCGAAAATCCGTTCGTGATCGGCGGGGGCGACCCCACGGCCATTATCTTCAATCTCGAAAATGACGACCCGGCCCATGCCCCGTCCGCGCACAAAAATTTGCCCCGGACGCGCCGGGTCGAGGTACTTCACCGCATTATCCAGCAGGTTCATCATAATTTGCCGGAGCGAGGCTTCGTCTGAAATCGGCAGCGGCAGCGGCGGAATAATCGTGATGTCGGCCCTAAGGTCGGTGAGCCGATGGCGCAGATTGGCGACGCACTCCGCGCAGAGGTCCGCCATAGCAACCGGGCGCGGCACGAGCGGCACCCGGCCCAGGCGCGAGAGTTTCAGAATTTCATTGATCAGCGCATCCATGCGGGTCATCGACGTGCGGATGAACTGCAGAGCTTCGGGGATATCCTCGTCCACGGCGGCAAAAACTGGCGCTATGGCCGCATCGGCCCGGTCGGGGGCGGACTGCTTCAGATAGGCCGCAAAGGTTGCCGTGGCGCTTTCAAGCTCACTCATGAACCCCATAATATTCACCAAAGGCGCGCGCAGATCGTGGGTGACGATAGAGGCATAGCGCTGAAGCTCGTCATTGGCCCGCGCGAGCCCTTGGGTTCGCTCCAAAACCCGCTGTTCCAAATCGGCATTGGCGCTGGCGAGGACAGCCCGCGCCCTCTCGATTTCGCGCGTGTGGCGCATAATGATGATAATCGCCAGCACCGCGAGAATGAGCACCAACGCCCCGCCGAGCGATGTGAGCAGTGTGAGCCGCGCGGCGTTGGTGGTTACTTCCTCGCTGCGGGTCTGTTGAAAGTTTTCGGTTAATTCTTGCAGATCGATCACGACGGCGCGGATCTCGTCCATCAAAATCAACCCGCGATTGCCCCGCACACTGGCGAGTGCTGCCTCGGAATGACTGGCCTTAATCGCATTAAGCGCGAGTTCCATCACCTCGAATTTTTCCTGCGTCAAGCTTCGTAACCGCAGCATGCTTGAAAACTGAAACGGGGGTGGCAGAAGAAGGCGTTGATGGTCTAAAGTATTAAGCGCCGTATCGCAGCGTTGTTTCGCATCCCAGTAGGGTTTTAAGTAAGATTCATCGCGCGTAATCCAATAACCCCGCACGCCGGTTTCAGCATCGACGACGGCGGCTAGTATATCTCCGGCGGTTTGCTCAAGAGCCGTCGCGTGAAGGGTCTGTTGCATCAGATCCTTCATTTTTTCGCCGGCAGAGAAGGCTCCAAAGACGATTAGCAATAACAGTAAAGCCGCAAGAGCGGAAAAGATAACATTATACCCCAGAAAACGACGATCAAATTTTCCCATTCTGGCCTCGCCGATAAAATTATTTAGTTAAAAAGTTATAAAAATAATCGTCATTGATGGAGATATACGATAAATCTCACGATTTTTTCAATAAATATCGCAATTTATCCTCAATTACAGGCAATAAATAAATTTAAATGCCGATTCGAATTTGTACGGAACGTCTTGGGGGATTATGCGTTTCAAAAGCAGAGTGTATTTTGCGCGTATCGCTATTTGCTCTAACTCCCCCCAATACCTTGAAAGGATGAATCATGGGACGCGGTCTTTTGTTCTGGCTCCTCGGGGTGCCTATCCCGCTTATCATTCTGTTTTTAATCTTCTTCAACTAGTTGCTTGCTTCTTCGGCAAATATATCGTCGCGGGTGAACCCACCCGCCCGGGATGTGCTCTAGGTCTGCCCGACAATAACTTCCCCCAAGGGTCTGCACCTTTGGGGGAAATCAGTATTTGGCAAAGAAAAAGAGCCGGTTTCGATGAAGCGAAACCGGCTCTCTTGCCTATGTCTCTCCAGGGAGGCCCAGAGGAGACGTTACGCCCCTATTTCCAAATCGGCTTGCCAAGGTCGATATCGGATTCCTTGGTCAAACCGCCGACGCCCGCGCCAACGGCCCCGCCGACGACGGCACCCGTTACTGGAGAGCCGAGGATTGCCCCACCGACCGCGCCGGTTGCAGCGCCAATCCCCGCCCCCGAAAGAGCTCGATCCCCAGGATTATTTCCGCAGGCGGCCAAGCCGAGCATAGCGATACCCGCGGCGAGTGTGATGAGTTTCATGATTAATCTCCGGTGTAACGGTGCTTGGGCCCGAACGCTTGCAAACGCACCTTAGGGCCCAAGCATCAGCTTTTTAGAAACGGCCCTTACGAGGCGTATTTATAATCGGGGAGCGCCTTCAGCGACTCGGCGGTAGCGCCCGGCAGCAGCATCTTGCCATTCGTGACGGTCAGCACGCTGTAGGGCACGACGACAAGCTTATCGCCCATCCCAAGGAAACCGCCGACCGAGAGAACCGCGTAGGGAACCTTCTCGTTCGGGGTGACGATGAGGTCATCGATCTTGCCGATGGTATCGCCCGCGTTATTGACCACGGCGGAGCCGACAACCTTGGATGTGCGGTAGCCCGTGGTCAGCGATTGCAGATCAATCTTCATCGGTGCAAAGGTTTGCGGTGCGCCTTGCGCGAAAGCGGCGCCGGTTAGGACCGTTGCAGCGAGAAGACCTGTGACTAGAATGCTGGATTTCTTCATAATGTTATTCCCTTATTCGTGAACTCAGTAGCCCAACATTCCTGTTGGTCTCAGTGTATAAACGTTGGGCGCTTATTATTGTTCCAAACGCCCGATAAAATTCTTCATAGGCATCTCAAAGTATCGCTAACCATGGGCAAAAAAAATCGGCGAGGGAAGTTCCTCGCCGATGTCATGGAAGATCGTGATTGGGAAGGATTAACGCGCCGCTGGGGGTGTTTCCGGCGTTGCGGCCATGGCGGCGCAGAGGGCTTCCAGCGCGTCGACGGCCCCCAGAATCGGGCCTTGCAGCGACGTTCCGGCAGCGCCCGGCAAGCGGGCCTTCAGATTTTGCAGGATGACCGATAGAGCGATTTCAGCGGGCGGCAGGTCCAGCGTTTCCTTCGCTTGCAGGACATCGCGCAACTGCGTGACTTCACCGCCGGACATGCCTTCGTCGGAAGCAACAGCAAGTTGCTTTGCGTCTTGCTCCAACGTTTCGAGAACTTGAAGCTTCTCGGCCTTCGCTAAAGTCGGATCGACCACAACGTCGGTGGGATGGGTAAAATGAGCGTGCGGCCGCGCGACTTTCGCCTCCGCTTCCACCGATTGCAGCGTATCGATGGCGCTCTTCGGAATCGTCAGGAGTTCGTTCATGGCGTTGCACCTCCTTTGGGGTTGCTCTCCTAAGGAACGCGCCAGCGCCGATTTGGTTTCATGCTTTAAACGTCGAGAGACATCAGCAGATCATCAATCCGCATCGTCGAGAAATTGGAAAAAGTGTCGGAGATCGCATAGGGCAGAATAATCAAGTTATTATGCCGCATCGCCCCACAGGTATAAACCACGTTCGGCACATAGCCCGCCCGTTCGGACGGGTCGGGATGCACGAGCGGGAGGTGCGAGCGCGCGAGGATTTTCGATGGATCCTCTTTGTCGAGCAGCACCGCGCCGATGGAATATTTGCGCACCGGCCCCACGCCATGGGTGAAGAGCAACCAGCCATCATCCAACTCGATTGGTGAGCCGCAGTTGCCAATCTGAACGAACTCCCACGGATACTTCGGCGTTAAAAGCAGCGTGCCGTGATCCCAGCGATAGAGATCGTCCGAATAGAGCAGGTGCAGATTTTCGCCGTCATAGCGGGCAATCATGGCGTAGCGGCCGTTGATTTTACGCGGAAACAGCGCCATGCCCTTGCCCCCCGCTGCCGTGCCCGCCAGGGGCGTGAGGCGAAAGGATCGAAAATCGCGCGTTTCCAGCAGTTCGGAGCGAATGGCGGTGCCGTCATAGGCGGTGTAGGTTGCGTAGAAAACCGTTTCGCCGCCCGCCTGAAACGCCACAAAGCGCGCATCTTCAATGCCGCGCGCTTGCGCGAGCGTTAGCGGAAAGATCACGCGCTCGCTCAGTTCTTCCTCGGGCCGGAAGGCGACCTCCACCGTATCGCCCATCGGGCCGGGCGCGCGGATGCGCAGTTTGGGCATGGTTGCCAGCCGCGCGATGGGGTCCACCGTTACGCTCCCATCGGCATCGATGCTGCCAACGCGAAACGTTAGCGAGGAAATATGCCCCTCGCCGACCGCGCGCAAACTGAGAATAAACCGGCAGCCCCCTTCCGGTGCCCCCGTTTGGTCGGGATGGCAGACGATACTGGGATTGAACAGGGCCGCCGATTCAAACGCATATTCATTGAGAAAATAGGAGCCGACCAACTGCCGCTGTGCCGTGGTGAAGACGGTGTGGGGAAGCAAGGCTTCCTCCAACTCATCCGCCCGTGCTTCGAAGATTTCCAGCAGATTGCGGTGGCGGCCTTGGAAGTTTTCCAGCACGTCCGTGAGCAGTGTTGCCGTGGTCTCAGCGTCCAGCGCCATCACATGATCGACGATGCGATTGGCGCGGGTCCGCTCTTTTGCCTTCAGCGGGCGCGGATCGACCGAAGGTTTGAACGGGCGCACCACAACACGCGCGGGGTCGGGACGAAGATAGAGAGCCTGACGGTTCAGGAACGTCGCTTGGGGCAAAATAGGCTCGATTTCTGGTGAAGGAAGCGCGGGAGCTTAGGGATGGGCGGCCCGGAAGGGCACGAGGGTGCCCGTGGGCCGCGCCCGCGTAATACGAACCAGTTGGCGGATTTCGGCCAAACTAAGCAAGTAAGAAACCACCGATTCACCGCCGCGATTTTCGTTGGGTCGGTCGCGGTGTAGCCCGTCGCGGCAACTTCCCGTATCGAAATCGACCAAGGCCACTGCAAGATCATTATGGCCAAGGAACCAGGAAAAACAGGTGATCGCCTGGGTTTTCCAAATCTCATCCCCCTCGGCCCGCCACGCGGCCAAACAAGCGGAGAGCGCTGCCGTGGCTTCTACGGGCTGCTGATCGAAGGGCGCGGGCGCGCAACGCTCGGTGCCGAACGTGTCGGAGCCGACGGGGCGAAAACAGCCACTCTCGGCGGTTTGCTGGGTCATCAACCAGTGTAAGGTTCGCAACCCCGTTTCCAGATAGAGCGGCGTATCGGTGGCAATCCCGGTGACAATCAGGGCTTGGCAGAGCCGGGCATTATCGTAAGAGAGGCCCGATTCGAACCAGGGCCAGGCGGGCGTTTCGCTATCGGCAAGCCGGGCCACCAGTTTGGCGGCGAGGCGCAGGCGCAGCCGTTCGGCCTCAGCCACCGGCGCGATGGTGCCGCAATAGGCATCGAGCCCCAGCAGAGTAAAGGCCCAGGCGCGGGGCGAGGCGAAGCTTTCGACAGTCGGCAAAGCTTCCAGAAAAAGCCCCTCGGCCCAGAGTCGCCGCGAGGCCCGTGTATCGTCCCGCGTGCAGGTTCCAAGCGCCCAAAGGGTGCGCCCATGACTATCTTCGGAGCCGGTATCTTCCAGCCACTGGCGCTGAAAGCTCATGAAGTTACGGAACCGGCCTGTATCGGGATTCCAAGCATCTTGAACAAAAGCGGCGAAGCGCGTTGTCAGCACTTCCGGCAACCCCGCTTCGGCGGGGTGGTTGAGCGCGCAGGCGAGCAGCAGTGCGCGCGCATTATCGTCGACGCAATAGCCATGCGCCCTGTTGGGGATCGAGTGAACCGCGTGCTGAAACAGCCCGGTATCGTCGCACATCGACAGGAAATAGCCCAAGCGCATATCGGGCGGCAGCAATTCTTCCGGGGCGAGCGGGGGCTCATCCCGCTGAGCAATCAAGGTGAGGTGCGGCGCGCGCGGGACAGCATCAAAAATGCCCCAGTATCGTTCGGCGGTCCGCTCCCAGGTCATCGAACGGCTATCGGCATAGGCGCGCGTGCGCAAGGCCTGACGGCGGGCATCGTCGGTGAGTAGGTCCGAAATTTCACGGCTGAGCGCCGCCGAATCGCCAAAGGGCACCAGCACGCCGCGCCCTTCGGCCAGCAACTCTTCAGCGTGCCAATAGGGGGTTGAGACAACGGCTTTGCCGAGGCCAAAACTATAGGCCAGCGTGCCGGAGGTCATCTGCGCCTCATTCAAATACGGCGTTACATACACATCGCAGGCGGCGATGAAATCGAGCAGCGTTTCGTAATCGACGAACTGATCGAGAAAGACGACGTGCTCGGTTAACCCCAGCGCCTGCACCCGGTCCATCAGGCCGTGCCGATAGGTTTCGCCGTGATTGCGGACAAGGGTGGGGTGGGTCGCCCCCAAAATAACGTAAAGCGCATCGGGGCGGTTTTTGAGAATCGCGGGCATCGCCTCGATCATCACCTCGATACCCTTATTGGGCGATAAAAGGCCGAAGGTGAGAATCACCATTTGCCCCGCAAAGCCGCACCGCTGCTTGGCGGCTTCCGGCTCGCTAAACCGAACATCGGGAATGCCGTGGGGAATGACGGTGATTTTATCGGCCGCGACGCCGTAGACCGTTTGCAGCAGCGCGCGGCCTTTTTCGGCCATCACGATTACTTTGCCAGATGCCGATACAATCGCCTCCAGCACGCGCCGTTGTGGCCGCGTCGGGTTTTTCAGAACCGTATGCAGCGTCGTGACCACGGGCATGGTGAGGCGTTCGAGCAAGCCGACAATCGCGCCGCCCGCCTCTCCGCCAAAAATACCGAACTCATGCTGCAAGGAGACAAGATCGATCCGCGCCGCGTTCAAAACATCGGCAGCCTGCCGGTAATCGCTAAGGCAGGTCTCGCGGATCTGCACATTCACAATCGGCGGATAATCATAATGATGCCCCGCGTCGGTCATCGCGACGATTCCGGTTTGCACAGTGGGCCGCGCGACCGATAGGGCGCGATGCAGATCGGTTGTGAAGGTTGCGATGCCACAGCGCCGGGGCAGGGCATTCCCAATAACGGCGAGACGCCGGAGGGCGGGGGCTTGGGCCATCAATCGATCCAACTCTGCGCGGGTGGCGGCACCCATCGCCATCGGGCACATCCGCTGACGGTGGTGGGCGACGGAAGGGGGCAAAAAACCCCAATCACCGTGGGCGAAGTTTGGGGCGATACCGCGCCGCGCCCCCTTTCGGCCAGATCGGGGCAAGCGGCGACGGTATACTCTTAAAACCCGCAGGGTCGGCAAAGGTTCCGCTAACCGGATTGGACGGCGGGGAAGCGCTGGTCGCATCCTTGGGCGGGAGCGGGGGCGGGATTTTCGATTCCGGTGGGGGATTAGACGGGTTCATGGAATAAACTCCAAAACCTCGACCGGATAGGCCCGCACAGCCGGGGGGCGGACGGCACCCCCGGCGAAAAAGGCTGATGCCCGCAAGGCTAATCAGCCTTCTCCGGTTTAGGCAGGGCCGGAAACTACTCAGGCCCCAGGGGGTTAGGCAGCCGACGAAACCGACGCGGGTTTTGCCCTTGGCGCGGCGTGGGATTCGACAAACCAAAGCTGCTGATCGATTCCGCGAGAGATTTCCGTCAACAGATCGGCGGTATCGGCATCGCCTGTTGTTGTGCTGGTCGCGCTGGCTTCGCGGATGGCTTGGCTAAAGGCAGCAAGACTGGCGGAGACGGCGAACACATGCTCCGCCACATCGGCCACACCTAGTGGATAAGGCACCAGATAGGAGCGCTCGGCGGCGACTTGCACTGTGCCGAAGGCGGTTCCGCCAAGCCCGCCCGTGCGCTCGGCAATATGGTCGGCGGCGAGGGCAACGGCGGTCGCAACCGTATCGAACAGCTCATGGATCGCCATGAAGCCCGGCCCCCGCACATTCCAATGGGCTTGCTTGAGTTGGGCTTGCAGATCAATCGCGGCCGCCAGATGCTTGTTCAGCGCTGCGACCGACTGCAAGCGAATCGCTTCGGGAAGCGTATTGTGGGTAAATTGCATGGGGATGCTCCAGTATATAAGGGGAAATCAGTCAATAATTCTAACGTTTTTTCTGAAAAACCCGTAGTGACGGAAACTACGCATATTTTTCAGTATCGGAATATCAGATCGTTTTTAACGGCGATGTAAATTTATTGGGTGGTTGATTGACCGTGGAGTCATTTTTAACTCCGCGCCGTCGTTGGTCTGAGATACCTACCAATCATTGGCATTCCTCGCGATCCGATGTCATTATACACCTGTATTCAACGCTTCTTTCAGTAGGCGGCTAAGCTGCCGGGAGCACCCATCAGCCTATATGACGATATCGGTGGGGCGGCGGCGGTCCATGTCGCCGTGGGGCGCTTTTATATAAAACTGCTGGGAGATCCGATGCTGGCTCCTTTTTTTGATGGCGTCAGTCTGGAGCATCAGCGGGCCAAGCAGGTTGCGTTTCTAACGATGGCCTTCGGCGGACCGTCGGAGTATGACGGGCATGACCTGCGCGAGGCCCATAAGCACCTTGTTGCACGAGGCTTGACCGACGCGCATTTTGATGCGGTGGCGGGGCATCTCAGGGCAACCCTGGTGGAGCTTAAAGTCGACCCGGCGCTGATCTCGCAGGTTTTAGGGGTTGTCGCAGGAACGAAAAAGAATGTTCTCGACCGTTAAATGACTCTCGCGAAACAATTTCTGATTTCAAAACTGGTGACTTTAATCAATGCCAAGAATCAGGGTGCGTCAGCTCAAATGAGATGAATCCGTCCTCAAAGAACCGCGTTAAGAGAGGTTTTCAAACCAACGCTCTGAATCGCTCCTGTTTATTCGCTTTGCATATTAGCAGGAAAATAGGATAATTTTAGCCTGTTTGGATCGCAAGCTTTGATGGACTCTGCCGTCGTGACCTTTAAATCACCCCTTCGCGCTCGGGCGCGCCGTGCGCATCTTTATTGCGTTATGGCTATGGCGACACTCGCGATGGCAGGTCCGGCTGCTGCGCAAGGTGATGTCGGGACAACGCTCCAGCGCCAGGTCGACGATGCGTTTCGCCAAGTGTTGTCCGCCCCTGGGGATTTGGAAGTAGGCCTGCGCTATGCGCGCCTTCTGGTCCAGGCGGGGAACTTCGAGGGCGGTATTGCGGCCATGGAGCGCCTGTTGCTGTCCCCCAATGCGCCGTCGACAATCAATCTTGAACTCGGGGTTCTTTATTATCGCCTCGAATCCTATGCCGCTGCCGAAAGCTATTTGCGCGTGGCCGTAGCGCAGACGAATTTGACCGACGAGCAGCGCCGACTGGCCGAGCAGTTGCTAGCCGACGCCGTAAGGCGCAATCAGCCGACCCGGCTTTCGGGTTTCATCATGGCCGGGGTCCGGGGGCAAACCAACCCGACGGCCCGGACGAATGAGGATTTTATTCGCGCCGGTGGGGCGCTGGTTGCCCGACCGAGCACGCAGAAGCGCAAGAGCGATACCGATACGCAGTTGGTTGGTCGGCTTGAGTATGTATACGATCTCGAAACGCAGAATACTGCCGAGCTGGTGAGCACGCTGGTCGGCGTTGCCCAGCATTATTCGTCGGTCTCCAGCTATACGCTAAAACCATCGACCGATAAGCCGCGTGATCTGCTATTGGCGGAAGGCACGACCGGCATTCGGTTTAAGCCCGATCCGGTCGATCTGCCGGGTTTGACGCTGCGCCCTCATGTTATTGCGGGGAATATTCTGCTCGATGGGCATCAATATGCCTATAACCTCGGGGCCGGGCTTGAGTCGAGCTATCGCTTTACGGATCGTTTTGTGATCGATGCGGCCTATGAGGCGCGCAATTACAGTTATGCCACCCGCGTGGATGTGGCCGAGGCCAAGCAGCAAGGCGGGCTGGAGCATACGGTGCGGCTGCGCGCGAGCTATGAACTCGCGCCGGGGCAACTTGTTGTGGGCGAGGTGATCGGTCGGGATCATGGCGCGGATCGGGGCTATTTCGCCTACCAGAGCGGGGAGCTGCGCGGCACGTATATTTTGAGCTACGCTAACCCGCTTGGCTGGTGGGATGCCCCCGGTTGGACGACGACGGTGAGCGCCGGGGTTTTGCAGCGCAATTACGATACGTCCGATCCGGCGGTTGATCGCAGCCGGACGCGGGAAGATACCGAGTGGCGCGGAACGTTTGCGACGCAGATTCCGATCGATACGGCCTGGTCAATTTTGTTACAGGCGGAATATGTAAAAGCTAACTCAAATTTGCCGAATTATCGGTATGATAACTCGTCAGCGTTAGCATCGATTCTGTGGCGTTTTTAAGGGCTGAGCGAGAGGGCGAGGAGAGAAGGTTATGACACCAGCAGACGCTAAAGATTGGTGGCTTGCCGCCGCTGCGCTCAGCAGCGCCTTTATTCCGTCGGCGCAGGCCCAGGATAAGCCCGTGACCGTGCCGGAAAAGGCGGGGGTCGTCTCCGGTGTGCAGCCCGGCGTGAAGTCGACGACGATTGAGCGCGTGATCTATGTCGGTAGTGATGCCTATCGCGGTGAAAAATTTGTCACCGATGCGAATGGCTCGCTGCATATCCTGTTTATGGATCAATCCTCGATGACGCTCGGCCCGAATTCGGAGCTGACGATCGATGAGTTCGTCTATGATCCGAACGCCAAGAAGGGCAAGATCGGCGTATCTTTGGCCTCGGGGCTGCTGCGTGTCGTTGGTGGCCAGATCAGCAAGAGCAACGAGACGACCGTCAAAACCGCCTCGGGCACCATTGGGATTCGCGGCGGTATTTCGACGGTCGAACAGAATGGTAACAATACGAACGCTACCTTTTTGTTCGGCCAGCAAATGCGGGTTTCCGACAATAGTGGCAATACGAACACTGTAACCCGGCCGGGATTTGGTTCGAGCCTTGGTTCGGGTGGGCTTGGTCCGACGACGCGGACGGATCCAAACACCCTTCAGTCAAACTTGAATCAATTTTCTGGCAACAGTGGCGGCTCCTCCAATCCTCAGGGTCCCGCTGCTGGGGGGAGTAGTTTGGTTAGCACGGATTCTGCTAGTAGTCGGTTGGGATCGGGTGGTGGTGGTGGTGGTCTTTCGAGGGATCGTGTGAGTTCGGAGGTCTCGACCACGCTGGAAAATAATCCTCTGAGCACAATCCGGACCACACAAAATCTGGATGTGGTGCAAAATAACGCGCGCCAACTCACGCCGCCTGTTCCCGTCTCGTAACTCTTCTTGGCGGAACATTCCGCTGGTTCCGTAAAAAGGCTGGGCGTTCGCATGCGGTTGCTGTTCGTTTCGACCTATCCGCATCTGCCCGACATCATCGGCGGGTTGCAAACGACAACGCATGATCTTTGCCTTGCGCTTCAGGATATCGGGGCCTCGGTGGCGGTCCTGTGTGGTCTCACCGAGCGCTTGGCGGATGGAAATCATCTGCTGCCGCAGCGCGATGAAACGCTGGGTTATACCGTGATCCGCGTGCCGGACCCCAATCGGGCGCTGGCGATGGTGGCGGCCAGTTGGGAGCCGACGGCGATTATCGTGCAAAGTGGCACGGCGCTGCTGCCGACCGTGATCGCGGCGCTGGAAACCGGGCGGGCGACCGCCGTTTATCTGCATAACGTCGAAGTGCATCAACTTGCCGGAACGCTCTACCCCGATCCGGCGCTGCTGTATTTTTCAAACTCGCAGTTTACCGCCGATCGGTGGCGGGCACTGTGCGGTATCGACAGTGCGGTCGTGCCGCCGATTGTGGCCCCAGAGCGCTACCTTGTGGCGGAGATCGGCGAAAAAATTCTGTTCGTGAACCCCACGCCGATCAAAGGCCTGGAAATTATGTTCGGCCTCGCCGCCGCCTGCCCCGATTTGCCGTTTCTGGTCGCCGAAAGCTGGCATTTGGAGCCGCGCTGGCGGGCCTTGTGCAAGCGCCGCGCCGAGGCGTTGGGCAATATCACCTGGGTCACGCCGACGCGCGATATGCGCACGCTCTATAGCCAAGCCCGCGTTCTGCTGATGCCGAGCGTGTGGGAAGAAGCCTTCGGGCGCACGGTCATCGAAGCGCAACTGAATGGCATTCCGGTGCTGGCCAGTGATCGCGGCGCGCTGCCGGAAACCGTGGGCGACGGGGGAATCCTGGTCGATGCCCATGCCCCGATCCTGGTGTGGGAGGCCGCCTTGCGCCATCTCTATGGCACCGATCACGCGGATCGGTCGGCCTCGGCACGGCAAAAAGCCTTTGCCGCCACTGCGGCAACCCCGCTGATTGCGGGCGATTTTCTGTACCGTCTGGCGTCCCATGCGGAGCGCTAACCCCTTGCGGCTGCTGTTGGCCTCTGCGGGAAGCCCCAGTGCCGACACCGACCGGACGCTCCAAACGCTCGGCGCGGCGTTGGCGGCGGGCGATATTGCCCCCATCGTTCTGCACGGTTGGACCGGCGCGGGGCGGTTGCACGTGGACCGCAGCGACGCGCGCGGATATCCCGTGTATCGCAGCGACGCGCCCGCTATCGATATAGGCCTCTTAGCGGTGCTGGAGCGTCCGTCGGCGGCGGTGCTGTTCGGGGGCGATGCGCTGGCCTTGGCGGGCCCTTTGGTTGCGGCGGGCGTGCCTGTCGTCGTGATGGTCGAGGGCGATAGGCCGGTCGAACTCGGTGCGTTGGAGGCCAGCGCCTTGGTGAGCCTTGCAGCAACAACGCTGCCGGAGGCCGCGCGCCTTACGCTTTTCCAAGGGGCGCCGGTGACGGTTTTACCCCTGCCCCACTTAGAAAAGCCTGCGTATGAGGGCGGCGGCGCGGCAATTTTGGTCTTGGGCGATCAGCGGGCCGATGGGGTAGCGGTCGCGCTCGCCCTGGCCGAAGCGCGCCCGGCCTATCGCTTTGTGTTTTCGGCGAACGTTGCCCACATACCCGGAATGCACCTGCGGCTGTCGCGCCTTGGGAATGTTCAGATGCACACGGTCGGCATGCCGCTCCCGCCGCTGGGTTTGGCGCTGCTTCCCCATTGCGCCGGGGTGCCGCCTTGGCAAAATCTGGCCGCGCTCATGGCGGCGGGCGTGCCCGTATTCGTCGGTGATTCGCCCTTGCTGGCGGCAGGCATTGGCGCTGCGGGCCTATCCTTGTCGCTCACAGCCCCCGCCGAAGCTTGGTTCGCGGCGCTGGATGGGCTGATGACGCCGGGCGATCTGCGCCAACAGGCCGAAGCCGCGTGCCCCGCGCAAGCCGCCTTCTTACGCCCTTCCGCCGCCCAGGTGGCAAGCCTGTGGCGCAACGCGGTGCACACCCATATCGCCCGCAGTCACGGCTTCCCCATAGGGCGGATTTGAGACGCGATGCGGACCGAGACCGCGTTAACTGATCTTATTGCCCAAGCGTGGGCGGCCTATGATCGGGGTGATCGGCGCACGGCGCGCGGTCTGGCCGAGCAGGCCCGCGCTTACGCGCCGCGCGCGCCGGGGCCGATTGCTGCGCTCGCTTGGTTTCAGTTGGACGCGAACCAGCCCGACGCGGCGGCGGCGCTCCTGAAACCGGCGCTAAAAGCCCATCCCGACGCCTGGGCGCTCTGGTGGTATCTCGGGCTTGCGCATCAGCGCCTGGGCGAACTTCCGGCAGCCGTCGAAGCGTTGCGCCGGGCGTGCTGTGGCGATCCTGAATTGCACGAGGCGGCCTTTACCCTCGCTTGGCTTCTGCACGATCTTGGGCATCTGGCCGAAGCCCTCGCCTGGAGCCGCTATGCCGTCGGCGCGCAGCGGTCGCCCGACCGTCTCCAGCAACTCGCGTGGTTGGCCCTTTGCACGGGCGCGGCTGAAACGGCGGCGGGGCTTTATCGCGAACTGCTAGACCTGCTGCCCAAGGATGCGCCGGACCGGCCGCTGCTGCGCCGTCACTTCGCGAGCGCCCTTGAACAGGCGGGCGACCCCCAGCAAGCGCTCGCGGTTCTTACCGAAGAGGCGGCGGCGCAACCGGATGACCCGGCGGTACTTACGGCCCAAGCGTGGCTGCTGCTGCGCCGCGACGATCCAGGGCGCGCCCGAGCCCTGGCCGCACGTCTTAGCCGCTTAGCCCCGACCCAGGCGGACGGCTGGCATATTCTCGGCCTGATCGATCAAGCGGCAGGCGACGCCAGCGCGGCTGCGGCTTTCTATGCAAAAGCGCTGGCGTGCGATCCCGGTCTGACCGATCTGCGCTTACGGCGCGCGTCTCTCTTAGCGGCGTCGGGGGAAGCGGCGCGCGCCGAAGCGTTGCTGCGGGAGGCTTTGGCCGAGACCCCGACCCTGAACGCCGCCGAAGATTTGCTGATTCAGCTTCTTCTCGAACAGCGCAAGACGGCGGAGGCGCGCGCGCGGATTCACCGCCGCTTACGCCAGAACGCGCCGTCCCCCGACCTATGGCGGCTGCTGGCGATTACGCTCGATCAGCGCGACCGGCTGATAAGCGCGCTCTATGCCGGTCGGCGCGCGTGCCGCCGCGACCCGGCGAATGTCGAAGCGCACCGCCTGCTGGGGTGGCTTGCCCATCGCACCGGGCACATTGCCGAGGCAGCGACGGTTGCGCGCCGGATTGTGGCGCTCACGGGCGGGGACGGTCCAGCGGCGGTGCAAGCGGCGTTTTTGCTGGAATCGGCGGTTGGAATCGGCGCAGCCACGTTGGCGGAGGCCGCCGCATTTGCCGAACATGCGGTTTACCAAGGCCCAGACGAGCCGGAAGCGTGGCGTGCTCTTGGGCATATTCGGTTGGTCCAGCAGCGCTGGGACGATGCCGAGGCGGCCTTGCGGACGGCCCTCAATCTCGCCCCCGACCGGCCCGACGCTAGGCGGCAGTTGGCCGGTCTTTACAGTGGCCGGGGCCGTTTGGCAGCGGCGGAAGACCTGCTCGCCGATCTGCTCAAGCGCTTTCCGGACGATAAATTCGCCCGGCTGCTGCTCGCCGAAACCTTCCAGAAAGCCAGCCGGTATAGCGACGGGTTAGCGGCCCTCGCCCCGCTGCGTGCGCCCGATTGGCCCGAGGGCGATTTGTGCGCGGCGTCGCTACTCGCCGAACGGAGCGGCGCGGGGGATTGGGCCGATGCGGTGGCCCTCTGCCGACCCATGCTGTTCGCCGGGCCCGCCATGGAGGCGGCGGGGGCGATTCTGGCGCGCCTCGCGGGCCTCGGGTGCGCCGAGGCCGAAACCACGCTCGATCTCGTGCCGCTGCATCAGCGCTGGAAGATTTATCAGCACGCCATCCGCATTGCCGTTTATCGGTATGGTCATGACGCCTTTTGTCGTTTGATCCAATTGGCGCAAGCGCGGTTTCCTGAGGATTCTTGGGTCGCGACAGCCGCTTTTTTTGCATCGGGGCTCGATGAGGGGCTTGCGCCCGCCGACCGGGCGAAAGCCGCGCGGCACTGGTATCGGCGTTTGCAAAGCCAAACCGGCCTTTCGGCCCCGCGCGTTGCCCCAATCTGCGATGATGATAAAATCCGCATTGCCTATCTGGCGAGCTATCTGCACGGATCCCTGCTGCGCCGGGTCCTGCCGGCCCACGATCCGGCGCGGGTGCGGGTTTATCTATATACCGATGCGCCCGTTGTTGCGGCCGAGTGGGGCGGGGTCGTTATCCCGCTCACAGGGACCGATCTGGCCCAATCCTGCGCCGCCAACCGGATTGATGTGGTGATCGATACGGTTTCCCCCCACGCCTTCGAGGGGCAGGAGCGCGTCGTGACTGCCCTCGCCCGTCGCCTTGCGCCGGTACAAATCGCGTGGCTGGGCACCTGGGGAACCGGCGGCGGGCTGTATGATGCGCTGCTGACCGACGCGGAGGCCGTGCCGCTGGGCGCGGAAGCCCTGTATAATGAGGAGATTCTGCGCATTCCGGGCGGGCAATGGGCGTGGGAGCCGCCACCCGAAGCCCTATCGCCTGAACCGGGACCACTTCCCGCGCGCAAATCGGGCACGATGACCTTCGCCGCAACCGTGCGCGGTTTGCGCCTGTCGCCCCGAACCTTTGCCACCTGGGCGCAGATTTTGGCGGGGGTGCCGGGATCGCGCTTAGCCCTGGTCGGTTATCAGGCCGAGGATGGCCCGCAGCAGCGGCGGTTTGCCGAAGTTCTTACGAAATTCGGGGTTGATCCGGCGCGCGTCACCTATCATCCGCCCTGCTCCTACGCGGCGTTGCTGGGGTTTTATCAAACGGTCGATATTGCGCTCGATGCGGCTCCAGCCAATGGCGGCTTGTGTTTGCTCGATCCGCTGTGGATGGGGGTGCCCTTCGTCAGCGCCGCCGGGCCGTGGGCGTCGGACCGGCAAGGCCTGTCCATTCTCACAAGTCTCGGATTGGCCGATCTGTGCGGAAAAAATGATGCGGATTTTATCGCTATAGCGATCCGCCTCGCCCAGGATGGGGACCGACGCGCCGATTTGCGCCGCACGCTGCGCGCCCGCGTGAAAGCCGCCC
>NZ_JBILQX010000131.1:0-10105 GCF_044372965.1 Elstera sp.
TGGTCGAACAAACCGCCCTGGCCGATGCCGAGGTCGAATATCACGACCATACCTCGACGCAGATCTATGTGCGCTTTCCCGTGGTCAGCAGCCCGAACGCGGCGCTGACGGGCGCGGGCGTCGTGATCTGGACGACGACGCCCTGGACCATTCCGGCCAACCGCGCTGTCGCCTTCAATCCCGACCTCACCTATGCGCTGATTGAGGTCACGGACGTTGCCGAAGGCGCGCTGGCGAAACCCGGCGATAAGCTTATTCTGGCCGCCGATCTGCTGGAAGCCACCACCCAGGCGACCAAGATCACCGCCTTTACCAAACTTGCCGATCTGCCGGGCACCGCGCTGGAAGGCACGATCCTCGCCCATCCGTTACGCGGCCAGGGCTATGAGTTCGACGTTCCCCTGCTCCCCGGTGCCCATGTCACGGCGGACGCCGGGACCGGCCTCGTTCATACCGCCCCCAGCCACGGCGAAGACGATTTCCAGCTTGGCAAACAGTTCGGGCTGGAAGTTCCGCGCACGGTGGCGGGCGACGGGAAATATTATGAGACCGTGCCCCTGTTCGCGGGCGTGCATGTGTTCAAGGCCGATGCGCCCGTCTGCACCGCGCTGACCGACGCGGGCAATCTGCTGGCAAGCGCGAAGCTGCTGCATTCCTACCCGCATTCCTGGCGCTCGAAGGCTCCGCTGATCTACCGCGCGACGCCGCAATGGTTCATCTCGATGGACACGGACGGCTTGCGCGATAAGGCCTTGAAAGCCATCGACGATACCAAATGGTTCCCGGCGCAAGGCAAGAACCGCATCGGCGCGATGATCGCCCAGCGGCCCGATTGGTGCGTGTCGCGGCAACGCACCTGGGGCGTGCCGATGGCGCTGTTCATCGACAAGAAAACGGGAGAGCCCCTGCGCGACGAGGGCGTGAACGCGCGCATCGCGGCGGCTTTTGAGGCCGAAGGCGGCGACGCTTGGTTCGCAAGCCCCGCCAGCCGTTTCCTCGGCAACGACTATAACCCCGAGGATTACGAGCAAGTCTCGGATGTGGTCGAAGTCTGGTTCGACAGCGGCTCCACCCATGCTTTCGTGCTGGAAGCCCGCCCGGACCTGAAGTGGCCCGCTGATCTGTATTTGGAAGGCTCGGACCAGCATCGCGGTTGGTTCCATACCTCCCTTCTGGAAAGCTGCGGCACGCGCGGGCGCGCGCCCTATGATGCCGTGCTCACCCACGGTTTCACGCTCGACGAGCAGGGCCGCAAAATGTCCAAATCCTTGGGTAATGGCGTCGATCCGCTGGTGGTGATGAACGAGTTCGGGGCCGATATTCTGCGGCTTTGGGCTATGCTGTCGGATTATTCCGAAGACACGCGCATCGGCAAATCGATCCTGCAATATACCGCCGACCATTACCGCCGCCTGCGCAATACCCTGCGCTATCTGCTGGGCGCGCTGGCCGGGTTCGAGGCGGCGGAGAAACTCCCCATCGCCGACATGCCGGAGCTGGAACGCTGGGTGCTGAACCGTTTGGCGGAACTTGATAAAGAGCTGCGCGACTGCCTTGCGCGCTACGATTTCCTCGCCTTCTACACGGCGCTGCACACCTTCTGCGCGAACGATCTTTCGGCCTTCTACTTCGACATTCGCAAAGATGCCCTCTATTGCGATGCCGCCAGCAGCCAGCGCCGCCGCGCCGCGCGCACCGTTATGGCCGAGTGCCTGCATAAGCTGATGCTCTGGCTCGCCCCGGTGATGCCCTTCACCACCGAGCAAGCCTGGGGCCTGCGCCCGGTCGGCGTTGCGGGCGGCCCCCAGGGTGAGACGGATAGCGTTCACCGCCAATTGTTCCCGGATGTGCCCGCCGCCTGGCTCAATCCGGCCTTGGGCGAAAAATGGGCGCGCATCCGCAGCATCCGCCGCGCCGTGACGGGGGCGATTGAGCTTGCCCGCGCGGCCAAGGACATCGGCTCTTCCTCCCAAGCCGCGCCGAAAGTCTATGCCGCGCCGGAGTATGTGGCCGCGCTCTCGGGGCTCGATTTCGCCGAAATCTGCATTACCGCTAGTATCGACCTTCGACCGCTCGCCGATGCGCCGCCGCAAGCGGTGCTCTCGACCGAGGTGGAGGGCGTCGCCGTGCTGTTCGAAAAAACCGAGCACGCCCGCTGCGAGCGCTGCCGCAGCTACTATCCGGAAGTCGGCACCATCGCCGACCACCCGGATTTGTGCTTCCGCTGCGCCGAAGTGATCGCCGCCTGACCATGCCGAAAGCCTTCAAACAGGGGCTCCTGCTCGCTGGCCTCGTCATCTTGCTCGATCAACTCAGCAAATTTTGGCTAATGGGCTGGTTCGGCGTGACGGGGCCGGACGACCGCGCCCCGGCGGTCGCAATCACGGGCTTTTTCAATCTGGTCGCCGTGTGGAACAAGGGCGTCAGCTTCAGCCTGTTTTCGAACCACGACGGTCGCGGCGCGTGGATTCTCTCCCTCGTCGCCCTGGTCATCACCGGCTTTATGCTGGTCTGGCTATGGCGCGCAACGGGCACGCTGCTGATGGTGGGCCTCGCGGGCGTTATCGGCGGCGCGATTGGCAATGTGATTGACCGGGTGCGCTTCGGCGCGGTGTTCGATTTTCTGTTCTTCTACTACCAGAACTATAGTTGGCCCGCCTTTAACGTCGCCGATATGGGAATTTCGGTCGGCGTTGGGCTGCTGCTGCTGGACTCGTTTCTCGACAGTCGCCGCAAGCGCTGAGGGCTGCTATGCGGCGGCGGTAGCTTGCCGCGCTGCAAAAACCGGGGCATAAGCGACCATTCTCCAAGCAGCGACAGGGATAGTCGCTATTCTACAGTGCGGTGATGAGAGCATGTCGAATTTCCTGGAAGAGCGCGTTTTAAGCGTCCACCATTGGACCAACCGGCTGTTCAGCTTCACGACCACCCGCGACAAAGGGTTTCGCTTCCTCAACGGCCAGTTCATCATGATCGGCCTGCCGGTGAACGGCAAACCGCTGTTGCGCGCCTATAGCATCGCCAGCGCGAATTTCGAGGAGCATCTCGAATTCCTCTCCATCAAGGTGGAAAACGGCCCGCTCACCTCGCGCCTTCAACACATCCAGGTCGGTGACACCATCATCGTCGGCAAAAAGCCCACGGGCACGCTGGTGATCGACTATTTGCTACCGGGCCGCCGCCTGTATCTGCTCTCGACCGGAACGGGCCTTGCGCCGTTCATGTCGATCATCCGCGACCCGGAAACCTACGAAAAATTCGAACAGGTCATCCTGGTTCACGGCGTCCGCGAAGTCGCCGAACTCGCCTATCACGACTATATCGCCCACGATCTGCCGAACGATGAAGTCTTGGGCGAAGTCATCGCCGGGAAACTGCTCTACTACCCGACCGTCACGCGCGAGCCCTATAAAAACCAGGGCCGCGCCACCGACCTCATCGAAAGCGGCAAGCTGTTCACCGACCTCGGCATTCCCGCCCTGGACCCGGAAACCGACCGCGCCATGATCTGCGGTAGCGCCGAAATGCTGGCGGATTTGAAGCGGATGCTGGAGGCGCGCAGCTTCGTCGAGGGCAATACCTCCACCCCCGGCAGTTTTGTGATCGAACGGGCGTTTGCGGAGAAGTAAACCTACTCCGTCACAAACGACCGCAGCACCGTGTACGCCTGGGTAATCAGCTTAAACCGCTCTTCGGCCGCCTTATCGCCGCCATTCGCATCGGGATGGTGGCGTTTCACCAACTCCTTGTAGCGGGTTTTTACGTCGGCCAAAGTGATCGGGTGGCTTAAGTTAAAGATTGCCATCGCCTTGGTTTCTTCCGGCGAGGCGGAACCGCGCGCAGCCGCCGCGTCATCAGCGCTATCATCGTCGAAAAAGCCGAAGCCATCGGTAAAGCGCGTGCGCCCGCCGGGGCGGGGGCCGCCTGCCGTGCGCGGCCCCGTTGGCTTAGCACCCGGCGCGCCCTTGGACTGGCCGAACGGCCAGGTTGGGCGGTTCCAGGTCGAATCGGTGCGCACTTCCGCTTCGATTTCCTCGGGGCTCATCCCGGCGTAATAGTTCCAGGCGAGGTTATACTCGCGCACATGCTCCAGGCAGAACCAATAGTAGCTATTGAGATCGATGCGCGAGCGAGGCGCGCGATAGTCCCCAGGCTCCGGGCAATCATGATGATCGCAGCGGCGGGTGGGGGGCGCTTCGGGCTCCTCGAAAAACGAGGCCGAAAACCGGGAGGGACGACGGGGGGCCATCGCGCTAGTATGGAAAGCCTGGGCAGGCGGCGCAAGCCATCAACCTTCGGGGCTGCCTGCCAAGGATGCCGCTTGACGATTTTAGGATTTACCCTATGCCGCACGACCCGCTTCCCCCCACCGGCCCCGTCGCCGCCCGGCTCCAGCAAAAGTTGCTGGCGGCCTTCGCCCCCGCCGAAGTGATCGTGCAGGACGATAGCGCCAAACACGCCGGGCACGCGGGGGCGCCTGCGGGGGGCGAGAGCCATTTCAGCGTCGTCGTCATCTCCCCCCAGTTCGACGGCCTATCGCGCGTCGACCGCCAGCGCCGCATCAATAAAGTCCTCGCCGACGAGTTGGCCGGGCCGGTCCACGCCCTCGCCGTGATGGCGCGCACCCCGGCGGAGGTTGGGGGGTAGCGGAGAGATTTGTCGGGGACGCCGTCCCCGCCCCCCTGGCCAAGGGACTTGTCCCTTGGCAATCCCATTTCCGTTCGCGCTATCGATCTTCAATGCCTCCAAGCATATTGAGTAATTACGGGTCCAGGGCCGTCGGCCCTGGTTGGGAGAGCCCGAGAGGGCAAACGCCCTCTCGGAACACGCGCCCACCCTGCCATGTCAGCGCGCTTGACGTGACGCATCAGCGCGGTTATTCCCGCTAGGCTTCTGTGATTTTCCGAGCCGGACAATGCCGTTTTCGCTGCCCCGCCTGCGCCAACTTTTCCCCGGCTTTTTGCTGAGTCTAACGCTGGCGCTCGCGGCCAGCTTCGTGGCCGCCAGCCAAGGCGGCCCGGCGGTGCTCTATGCGCTACTGCTGGGCATGGCGTTTAACTTCCTCTCCAGCGATGTGCGCTTTGCCGAAGGCATCGCTTTTTCCTCGCGCTCGATTCTGCGCCTGGGTGTCGCGCTGTTGGGCGGACGGATTACGTTGGAGCAGATTTCGGCGTTGGGGTGGCATTCGCTGGTGGGGATTGCCGCCGCCGTGGTCATCACCCTTGGCTTTGGGCTGATCGCCGCGCGGATGCTGGGCTTGCGGCAGCGCTTCGGCATTCTGTCGGCGGGGGCGACCGCGATTTGCGGGGCCTCGGCGGCGGCGGCGATTTCCGCCGTGCTGCCGCGCTACCCGAACCATGAGCGCGATACCGCTTTCACCATTATCGGCGTGACGACCCTTTCGACCGTGGCGATGGTGCTCTACCCGGTGATCGCGCGGCTGTTCGGGTTCGACGCGACCGATACCGGCATTTTCCTGGGCGGGACCATCCACGATGTCGCCCAAGTGGTCGGCGCGGGCTATAGCGTGAGCCATGAGACGGGCGATACCGCCACGATCATCAAGCTCTGGCGCGTCGCCCTGCTGGTTCCCACGGTCGTTGGTATCGCCCTCCTGGTGCGCTTCGTGCCGCCCGGCGAGGTTATTGCGGACGAGGGCGGTTCCGCAAAAAAAGCGCCGCTGGTGCCGATGTTCCTGCTCGGCTTTATCGCCATCGTCATTGCCAATAGCATCGGCCTCGTGCCGAAGCCGGTTGGGGCCTTTATGGGCGATGCCTCGCGCTGGTGCATCACGCTCTCGATTGCCGCGCTGGGGGTGAAAACCTCGCTGCAAGCCCTGTCGAAAGTCGGCGGGCGCGCGGTGGGATTAATGGCCGCCGAAACAATTTTGCTGCTGCTCTTGGTCGTGGCTCTGTTGAAGCTGGTCTGACCCTCTGGCGAAGCGCGCCCCATCCAGTGTAGGATGCGGGTAAGTGCAACTTTAGAACCGGACCCAATGTCCTCCGACAGTCCCAGGCGTGCCTGCCTGATCCTCCTCCGTCTCCGCGCCCCGATCCAGGGTGAGTCGCGGCCATGACACTGAAACTCCTCCTGATTTTCGTGCTCATTTTGGTGAACGGCCTGTTCGCCATGGGTGAAATGGCGGTGGTTTCGGCCCGCAAAGCCCGGCTGCAACGTTTGGCGAAAACCAGCGCCGGGGCGCGCCGCGCCCTTCTGCTCGCCGAACGGCCGACCGATCTTCTCTCCACGGTGCAAATCGGCATTACGCTCGTGGCGATCATCACCGGGGCGTTTGGTGGCGATGCGCTATCGGGCGATGTCGCCGTGCTCTTCGCGCAGAGCCCGGTGTTTGCGCCCTATGCCGATAGCCTCGGCTTCGGGATTGTCGTTATCCTCATTGCCTTTGTGAGCTTGGTGCTGGGCGAGCTGGTGCCGAAACGCTTGGGCCTGACCTATCCCGAGCGCATTGCCGCCGCGCTGTCGGGCGTGCTGCTGCTGACCAGCCGCGTCGCCCGGCCCGCCATTTGGCTGCTGTCGCTCTGCACCACGCTCATTCTGCGCCTGATTCCCGGCCAGGAGAGTAGTGCGGACGCGGTGAGCGACGAAGAAGTGCGGCACCTGATGCGCGAGGGCGCGGCCTCGGGCCATTTCGACGCCGCCGAACAGCAAATCGTCGATCAAACCCTGCGGCTTGGCGACCGGCGCGTGTCGGCCCTGATGACGCCGCGCACGCAGTTGGAAGTGCTCGACCTCGCCCAAACGCCGGAAGAATGGCGGGCGACGCTGGAAGCCAGCCGCTATTCGCGCTTCCCGGTGGTCGATGGTGCGCCCGATAATATCGTCGGCATCGTGCGGGTGAAGGATCTGCTGCAAAAGGCGCTGGCCGGCGGC
Source organism: Elstera sp. (assembly GCF_044372965.1). Lineage (NCBI taxonomy): Bacteria > Pseudomonadati > Pseudomonadota > Alphaproteobacteria > Rhodospirillales > Rhodospirillaceae > Elstera > Elstera sp. The sequence goes on from NZ_JBILQX010000131.1 coordinate 6,892, forward strand.
GGGCTCGACCTGAGAGCCGCCCTGCGCGAGCCGCTCTATATCCCCGAAACCGCGCCCGCCCTGAAAGTGCTCGACCAGTTCCGCCAATCGGGCGAAGACCTTGCCCTGATCGTTGATGAATATGGCGATTTGCAGGGGCTGGTAACGCCCGCCGACCTGCTCGAAGCTTTGTTCGGCGGCGATCTCTCGGTCTCCGCCCCGAACGAAGACCCCGCCTGGGTGCAGCGCGGCGACGGCTCCTGGCTGATCGACGGCATGATGCCGCTCAGCCAAGTCCATGCCGTCACCGGCATTCACGATTTCCCCGGCGCCGACGAAGCCCATGTGCAAACCCTCGGCGGCTTCATCATGTCGCAATTGAAACGCATCCCCGAACCCGCCGACCGCGTGGCGTTGGACAGTTTCATCCTGGAAGTAATGGATATGGACGGGCGGCGCGTGGATAAGGTGCTGGTGACGAATCTGGCGGAAGCGGAGTAGCGAGAAACCCCATGCTGAAAAAACTCTCCCTCAAAGGCGTCGGCCCGGCCCCCGAAATGGAGGTCGAGTTTGCTGAACGGCTGACGGTCATTACCGGCGATAATGGCTTGGGGAAGAGTTTTATTCTGGATGCTGTGTGGTTCGCGCTGACCGGTAAGCCATTTGGGGAGGAAATTTTACCCACGGAAGCTGAAGAAAACTCGATTAGCTTAGAGTTTAAAAAAGTTAGCGAGTCATCCACTATAAATACAATCGTATACAAGCCCGGCCTTGACGACGAGAGTGGTGATTCTTGGGGTGCGCTCGGGAAGTTTGTTTTAAAGAATCAAAAATTCCCGACTTTGTATTTGGGTTGCGAAGGACGTATTGGGGTCTATGAACCCTTCCGCCGGGCAACTAAACTCGCGTTCTCTTCTGTATATGGACTAGACTCTTTAAAAAATGGCCTGAGAAAAGAAGATTTTAATATCAACAATATTGAAGTCAATATTGGTGGCGTCAGAGAAAGGGAGAATCTAATAAGAATAAATGGATATATATATGATTTAATGATTTGGTTTAAAGATAAATCAGAACCATATCATCAAATGCAAGATGCTTTAAAATACTTATCGAGCGAAGCTCAAGAATTTTTATCACTTTCACCACCCTCTCGGATCAATATTCAAGATTTACGTGAAATTCCTCATATCGTAACCTCATCTGGCGTAACGCCTATTACCCACGCCTCCGCTGGGGTGCAGCGAATCGTCAGTCTGGCATATATAATCGTTTGGCTTTGGCAGGAACACAAACTAGTTGCCAAGCTAACTAAAAAAACGCCGGCACGAAATCTAGTCCTCCTCATCGACGAAATCGAAACCCATCTCCACCCCAAATGGCAGCGTAAAATTCTCGCCGCCGTGCTCGAAGTCGCCAAGGCCATTACGGAAGATGAAGGGTTTCAGGTTCAAGTCATTTGCACCACCCATTCGCCCATCGTGCTGACGGGGATTGAGCCGCATTTCGATCCCGAAAAAGACAAGCTTCTGGACCTTCAGCTAACCCCCGGTGTTCCTGGCGAGCGGGGGACGGTGGAACTGCGGGAGGTGGAGTTCAGGAAATTCGGTACGGTTGGAAAATGGCTCGGAAGTCCGATGTTTGAGGTTCCCGAGCGCTCACAGCCTCAGGAAGAAGCACTCGCCAAACGAGAAGCCCTCTTCGAGATGGAGACCCCCGGCCCCGAAGATATTGCCGAGGTTGAAGCACGTATGACGGAAAGTTTCGCTCCGGACGATCCCGAGTTGGCGCATTGGGATTGGCTCGCCCGGCGCGAAGGCTGGCGGTCGTAAGGGGCAGGAGTATGATCCGACTCGATTTGCGCCCCGAACCGCAGAATTTCGACGTTGAGGTACGCCAAAAGGGGGCGATGTTTCTATCTAAATTCAGGCAGGAGAAGCAGCGCGATCCAGTAGCTGATGAGTTCCGCCCTCATTGGCGCACGATCACACTCCATGCTTACGAGACTTATGGTACGATATGCGCTTATACAGCGATGTATATCGATTACGCGACGGGAGCCGTTACAATCGATCACTTCCGCCCAAAAACAAAACATCCTGATGAAGCCTACGAATGGTCGAACTATCGTCTCTGTGCGCTATCGATAAATCGACGCAAATATGACCACGATGACGTTCTTGATCCTTTCACGATCCCACCCAATCTATTTAAAATTAATCTTTCCAGCGGAAAAATAAGTTATCGCGGGGTGCGGGGAACCGAGCATTTAGAATCCGCGTGCGAGGCCACGATAAAAAGGTTGAATCTCAATGAGGATTATTTAGTAAAAAACAGAATGGAATATCTCACCCGTTATGAAAAATATGGTGATGCGGAGGAGTTGAAGGCAAAAGCGCCAATTATATACGAAGAGCTTATGTATAAACCGCCTGCCGAGTCAAACCTACCATGAAATTCTCCCGCCTGCTCCTCCTCGGCCTTCTCCTTATCGCCGCCCTTTGGATGGGGGAGCGGTTTGTGCGGTCGGTTTGGGTGGTGGTGGATCGGCCCCGGCCGGTCGATGCGCGCGGGTCGCTCACCGAGCACGAGCAGCATACGGTAGCGCTGTTCGAAAATGCCGCGCCCTCGGTCGCCTATATTTTCACCGGCGATCCGAATGGGGATGGCGGCGCGGGCTCCGGCTTCGTTTGGGATCTCGCCGGGCATGTGGTGACGAATTATCACGTTGTCGAAGGCGCGCAGAGCGTGCGCGTGCGCCTAGACCGGGGCGAGGCCCATGAGGCGCGCGTGATCGGCGTCTCACCCGACCATGATCTCGCCGTGGTGAAGCTGGTGGATAGCCGCGTGCCGCTGCGCCCGATCCCCTTGGGCAGTTCCGCCGATTTGAAGGTGGGGCAGAGCGTTTACGCCATCGGTAACCCCTTCGGCCTATCGCGCACCCTCACCTCCGGGATCATTTCGGCGCTGGATCGACGCTTGCCGACCGCGCCGGGGCGCGAGGTGATCGGCGCGATTCAGACCGATGCCGCCATCAACCCCGGCAATTCCGGCGGCCCTTTGCTCGATAGCGCCGGGCGGCTGATCGGCGTGACGACCGCCATTCTCTCCGCCTCCGGCTCCTCGGCGGGGGTTGGCTTCGCCGTGCCGGTCGATACCGTGAACCGCATCGTCCCCATCCTCATCCGCGACAAGCGCATTCCCCGCCCCGGTATCGGCATTCTCGCCGCCCCGG
>NZ_JBILQX010000132.1:0-9989 GCF_044372965.1 Elstera sp.
CTTCTGTCAGGTCCATTGCCCGCTGCACAATAATATTCCCGATTGGCTGAAGCTGACCGCCGAAGGTCGCCTTCAAGAAGCCTATGAGATCAGCCAGGCCACCAATACCTTCCCGGAAGTCTGCGGCCGCATTTGCCCGCAAGACCGGCTGTGCGAGGGCAATTGCGTGATCGAGAAGGGCTTCGAATCCGTTTCCATCGGCGCGGTCGAAAAATACATTACCGATTCGGCGTGGGAGCAGGGCTGGGTGACGGCCCCCGTGGTGCGCTCGGAACGGGCGCAGTCGGTCGGCATTATCGGCGGCGGCCCGGCAGGTTTAGCGGCGGCGGATGCGCTGCGCCGCAAGGGCTATCAGGTCCATATCTATGATCGCTACGACCGCCTGGGCGGCCTGCTGATTTACGGCATCCCCGGCTTCAAGCTGGAAAAGGATGTGGTGGAACGGCGCACGGCGTTGCTGGCCCAAGGCGGCATTCAGATGCACAGCAATTTCGAAGTGGGCCGCGATGCCATGCTTTCGGAATTGCGCGAAAAGCACGATGCGCTGTTGGTTGCGACCGGCGTTTACAAGCCGCGCGAGTTGGAAGCGCCGGGCGACACGCTGCCGGGGATCGTGCCCGCGTTAAATTATCTCATCGCCTCGAACCGCATTGGCCTGGGCGATCCGGTGCCGGAGTTCGAGTCGGGCGTGCTGAACGCCAAAGACAAGAAAGTCGTCGTCATCGGCGGCGGCGATACGGCGATGGATTGCGTGCGCACGGCGGTTCGCCAGGGCGCGGCGTCGGTCAAGCTGCTCTATCGGCGCAATCGGGTGAATATGCCCGGCAGCCAGCGCGAAGTGCAGAACGCCGAGGAAGAGGGTGTCGAATTCGTTTGGCTCACTGCGCCGGAAAGTTTTCATGGTGCGGGGCATGTGCGCTCGGTGAAAGCCAGCGAAATGCACCTGGGCTTGCCGGATGCAACGGGCCGTCAGGTGCCGACCAAGCTGGAGGGCTCCGAATTCATCCTCGAAGCCGATCTAGTGATTAAGGCGCTCGGGTTCGACCCCGAGGATGTGCCGGCGATGTTCGGCGCGCCGGAATTGGCCGTCACCCGCTGGGGCACCTTGCGCGTCGATCACAAGACGATGATGAGCAATATGGAAGGCGTGTTCGCGGCGGGCGATATCGTGCGCGGCGCAAGCTTGGTGGTCTGGGCGATCCGCGACGGGCGCGATGCGGCGGAAAGCATTCACCGCTATGTGCAATCTAAAGTGAGCGGCCTCGCGGCAGCGGCGGAGTAAGGGCGATGGACCTGCACGTCATCCTGACCTTTGCCAGCCTGTGCGCGGTCATTTCGGTGATGCCCGGCCCGAATGCCATGATGACGATGGCCCAAGGCATTACCAATGGCGCGCGCGGGGCGGTCTGGACGATTGCAGGCTCAATTCTGTGCCTTGCGGGCTTCATGCTGATTTCGGCTTTGGGGGCGGGGGCGATTCTGATGGCGTCGCCGACTTTGTTTGAGGTCGTGCGCTGGGGCGGGGTCGCCTATCTCGTCTTCCTCGCCGTCCAAGCTTGGCGCGCGCCGCCGATGGTGGCGCAGGCGGGGATTGCTGAAAAGCGCGCGAGCAGCGCCGCCCTCTTTGCCAAGGGGTTTGCGACCTCGCTGTCGAACCCCAAAGCCGTGCTGTTCTGGGGTGCTTTGTTTCCGCCGTTTCTCGATCCCGCCGTGCCGGTTGGGCTGCAAATCGCCGTGCTGGGCGCGATTGCGTTTTCCATCGAACTCGCGGTGATGCTGAGCTATGGCCTCGGCGCGGCGTTCCTCAGCCGGGAGTTGGCGAAACGCGGCAAGACGACGGTGTTCAACAAGGTTTCCGGCGGCGCGATGTTGGGCGCAGCGGCGTTTCTGGCGGCGAGGTGAGGGGATTATGCGCGGTGCCGTTTGCATAGCGATCCTGTTGGCGCTGGCCGCCTGTGCGCCCACCCGGCAGCAGGCCCCGGTGGCGGCGGTTACGCTGGTGAATGATCCGGCGGGGCGGCCGCAGCGCATGGCCTACGCGCTAACCTTCATCGAAGCGATGAAGAGCGATGATGAGATTCGCCGGGATATTACGCGCGGGTTTAAGGACGCGGTGCGGGCGGCCCTACCCCGCGGATCGAAGATCGGACTTCAGGAGTTCACCGCGCTGGCCGAGCAATATCTGTTGTCGGAGCAGTTGAAGCATCTCCCGGAAATCAAGGAAGGCTATGCAACGGGCTATGCCGACACGCTGACGGCGGCGGAACTGAAGCAATTGGCCGACGCCGCCAAGAGCCCCGCCGTGAAGCGGGCGTGGTACGAGCAGCCCTTGTCGTCGCAGGATCAGGCCGAGCTTATCGCCCTGGGCTTTCCCGCGCTGCGGAAGCGCATGGCCGAAACGGCACCAACGGCGCAACGGCTTTCGCAGGCGCAGGGCGACGCCCTGCATAATCGACTTGTGGATGATTTCTTGGCGAAGATTGCGCAGCGGCTTCAGGGGCAGCCAGCGTGAGTTGAAAAGCACTGGAACGGGAGTTAAGGGGTATGGCGATAGGCGGCAAAGTTCGGGCATGGGGGCGGCGATTGGCTCTCGCTCTGAGCCTTTCGGGCTTGGCCGCGTTGGGCCTCAGCGGCTGCGCTGCATCTGTTAGCCCCGAGGAAGCCGCCGCCCGGCGGGTTAAGATTGAAAAACTCGTTCCCCTGGTGATCGACTATGGTCTTGCGAAAGACTTGCGACCGCGAGTAATCGCCAAGATTTACTCTGAGAAGGATGGTACTCTTCAGTATGTGTATCGCGATTATCCAGGGCGGAATGCAGAGATTGATCAGCGCTTTATGACGCAGTCAGCTGCGATCATGAAGGATACTGACACTCCGGAAATTCATGGGGCGCTTGCAGGCCTGTTGGCTTTCTCGCTTTCCCATGACGATATTGCTGTGCTGACCGACCCGCAATACGAGCAAGATGTGCGGAGCGTCCTTCGCATGACGACCAGTCGAGAGGACTTTTTAACGCTTCGCCGGACCTCCCCCGTAGGACCGCCGCTAGGACGCCTTCTCGGGGCTTACAACGGTATTGTGAGGCAATTCGCCCAGTCAAATGCCGCTATAGCGCGACAGAGTTTAGTTGAAGATTTCACGACCTATAAACCGCTTTTTCAACGCCAATAACCAGACTACTGCAGTGTTCAAGACCAATATTAGAGAGATCTCAAGAGTTTTATGGCGAGAGGGCAAAAAAACATGGCTGAGAACCAAATCATCAAGATGATCAAGTCGGCCCAAGCCTTTACGGGTGCCTGCGCGTACAAGAGGGGGGAGTGACTTTGATCGGCACCTGTCGGCTGCTCCTGTCGCTTATCCTCGTCGTCGGGCTGGCAGCTTGCGCCTCCCCTCAATCGACGCTAAAGGCCGATGCGACGCAGGAACGGCTTGCGGAGGAGCTTATCGAGGCGCACCGGTTGGCGCTGCCCTACGCAACGTCCACGGCGATCAAGATCGTCACGTCCGAGCAGGCCTATATCGCTCAGCTAAAGCGGGAAACCGGATCGGATGCGTTACAGCCTTTTATTACTGTAGCCCTGGGGGTGTTTAGAGATCTGTGGCCGACTTCGCTGAAGGTGGAGGCTGCGAAAGCCTTAGCAGCGGAGTTAAGTCGGGAGGATTTAGTGACGCTGCTCGACCCCGCTGCGGTGGAAGAGGTGCGCGGGAAGCCGCGCCCAGCGTTTCCAGAGATGCGTTACAGCAATGACCGGCTGACGAAGGCAATGGGGGCTTATGTTTTTGCGGAAGTTTCGGCGGTTCGCCGGATGGCGGCTATCGTCGCACCGCGCGTGAAAGAACGGATTTTGGCTGATCCTGGCGTTTTGAAGCGGGGAGCCTAAGGGCATTCCGCGTGCGTCTCGAAGCAGTCTCTTTGGGGTGGGGTGAAGGTATGACGCGGGCAATTACAGTTTTACTCGCCCTCGGGTTTCTCGGGGGCTGCGCGGCGACGCAGACCAAGACAGTGGCGCCCGTGTCGGCACCCATAGCCCCCGTGTCTGCACCCATAGCCTCTGTGCGTCCCTCTGAGGCTGAGCAAGCAGAGCGACCGCAACGGGTGGCCTATGCACTGAAGTCAATTAGCTTCATTGTTCCCGACTCTCAACTGATGCAGCAATTGAAAGAGGGGTTAAACACGCCACCCCCTAATTATTTTGCCCAGTTTCCAGGTGAGAAGCGTGATCGCGCTGCAAAACTTTGGTCGCAGGAGTTGGTTCCAGAAGTCTTGAGCCGCTTTCCTGAACTGAAAGAACTTTTTGCCGGGGTCTTTGCCGATATTCTGACAACGGATGAGTTGAGACGGCTCGCTGAGGTCGTGGATCTTCCGGGGGCAATCCGCCTTCAGAATAAGCAACCTCTGACCGACCAAGACGCTCAGGACTTTGGCCGCTTAGGCCTCGTCGCCTTGTCCGAACGGCTTCAAGAAAAGAGGTCGGTGGCAAAAGAACTTATGCAGGCACGATCCGAGGTATGGACAACATCTGTCGTTGGCAACTTGATGCGGCGAAAGCCAGAACTGTTTGTCGACGCCTCTAAGTAAGCGCTGGAAGGATGCATTCTTGGTGAAGATTATAAGTAGTCTTTCTGGCAGCAAAGTGAGGAAATGATGCGACATGTTTGGGCAGGGTTGCTCCTAACTCTTACCGTTTCCATCTCGCAAGCGAGTTTGGCGCAACAATCGGCCGTTTATCAGGAACGATTCGCTCTCGTTCATGAACTGATCGAGCTTCAAGGGTCGCGCCCCAATATGGAGCCTATGATTGATCAGATTCTCAAGCAAATGCGAACAGCTATCTTGGCAAAGTCGCCGCAACGCGAGGCAGAGATTGATTCAGTATTTGCCAGTAAGATAAGACCAACGATGGTGAATTCTCTCCCTGCATTTTATGCTGAAGTTGATCGAATTCATGCCGAGGTTTACACCGCAGAAGATTTGAGGGCGAGTATCGCGTTTCTTCGCACTGACGCCGGTAAGATTTTCCTCGACCGCCAGCAACGTGTTTCGGCGAAAATGCAGGAAGCGGTTGGGGTGTGGTCGCAGGATCTTATGCGCAATCTTCTGACGTCGCTGGGACAGCAATAACAATATTCACCGCAGGCGCGGAAAAGACCGTCACAAGACGGGCACGGAAAGGGTAAAGGACATGACGAACAACCAAACCACCGAGATCCTCGAATCGGGCGAAGCCTTTACCGCTGCCTATGCCCGCAATCAGGCGCATCTCACGGCCAGCGGGATGTATCATCCCTCCGAAGAGCATGACGCGTGCGGCGTCGGCTTTATCGCGGCGATTGACGGCAAGCCGACGCGCGCCGTGGTCGATGCCGCCATTCAGGCGCTGAAATCGATTTGGCATCGCGGCGCGGTCGATGCCGACGGCAAGACCGGCGACGGCGCGGGCATTCATTTGCAGGTGCCGCAGACCTTCTTCCTCGATTACGTCCGCCAGATCGGCCATCCGGCGCGGGAGAATGAGAAGCTTGCGGTCGGCATGGTGTTCCTGCCGCGCACGGATTTGGACGCGCAGGAGCGCTGCCGCTGCATCGTCGAAGCCGAAATTCTTAACTTCGGCTATACGATCCACGGCTGGCGGCAGGTGCCGGTGAATGTCGATATTTGCGGCGAAAAGGCCAATGCCTCGCGCCCGGAAATCGAACAGATCATCATCGCCAACCCGCGCGGCGTGAACGAAGGCCAGTTCGAAAACGATCTATTCGTCATCCGTCGCCGCATCGAAAAGCGCGTGGCCGATGCGCGGATCAATGATTTCTATATCTGCTCGCTGTCCTGCCGGTCGATCATCTACAAGGGCATGTTCCTCGCGGAACAATGCACGTCCTTCTATCCGGATTTGCTCGATGCGCGCTTCATCTCGAACTTCGCCATCTACCATCAGCGCTATTCGACCAATACGTTCCCGACGTGGCGGCTGGCCCAGCCGTTCCGCGTGATCGCCCATAACGGCGAAATCAACACGCTGCGCGGCAATGTGAACTGGATGGCCTGCCACGAACCGCGCATGGCGAGCGATGTTTTCGGCGATTTGATCGAAGATATTAAGCCGGTCGTGCAGCCGGGCGGGTCGGATTCGGCGGCGCTCGATAGCGTGTTCGAGCTGCTCATTCGCGGCGGTCGCCCGCTGCCGATGGTGAAAACCCTGTGCGTGCCGGAAGCTTGGAACCCCGACGAGGGCACCACGCCCGATAGCTGGCGCGACCTTTATTCCTACTGCAATAGCGTGATGGAGCCGTGGGACGGCCCGGCGGCGCTGGCGGCCTATGATGGCCGTTGGGTGTTGGGTGGCATGGACCGCAACGGGTTGCGCCCGATGCGCTATGTCATCACCGGCGACGGGCTGCTGATCGCGGGCTCCGAAGCGGGGATGGTGAAGATCGACGAACAAACGGTTGTCGAAAAGGGCCGTCTCGGGCCGGGCATGATGATCGGCGTCGATTTGCAACGGGGCCGCGTGTTCCACGATGCGGAAATTAAGGACGAGCTTGCCTCGCGCAAGCCGTTCGGGCGCTGGGTGCAGCAGATTACCCGCATCGATGGCATCATTAAGGGCCACGCGCTGCCCGTCGAACGCATGAGCCGCGAGGCGCTGCGCCGCCATCAAATCGCCGTGGGCTGGACCACGGAAGATCTGGAACTCATTCTGCACCCGATGGTCGAGGACGCGAAGGAAGCCATCGGCTCGATGGGCGACGATACGCCGCTTGCCGTGCTGTCGGACCAGTATCGGCCCCTGTCGCATTATTTCCGCCAGAACTTCAGCCAGGTGACGAACCCACCGATCGATTCGCTGCGCGAACGCCGGGTGATGACCATTCGCACGCGCCTCGGCAACCTTGGCAATATTCTGGAAGAAGATGAAAGCCAGTGCCAGTTGCTGCAACTGGACAGCCCGATTCTCTCCACCGCCGAATTTGTGGCAATGCGCGCCTATATGGCGGATACCGCCGCTGAGATCGACTGCACCTTCGATCCGAAAGCCGGGGAATTCGCCCTACGCGATGCCTTGAAGCGCGTTCAGCGCGAAGCGGAAGATGCGGTTCGCGCGGGCTGCACCCATCTGGTGCTCACCGATGGCGCGATGGGGCCGGGCCGGTCGCCCTTGCCGATGATCTTGGCGGCGGGCGGCGTTCATAGCCATCTCGTGCGCCAGAACCTGCGCACGTTCACGTCGCTCAATATCCGCTCGGCGGAATGCCTTGATGTGCATTATTGTGCGGTGCTGATCGGCGTCGGCGCGACCACGATCAACGCCTATCTTGCGGAAGAAGCGATTGCCGACCGGCACGCGCGCGGCCTGTTCGGCACCATGCCGCTCGAAGACGGGATCAAGCGTTTCAAGAAAGCCATCGATGATGGTCTGCTGAAAATCCTCTCCAAGATGGGCATTTCGGTGCTCTCCTCCTATCGCGGCGGCTATAATTTCGAAGCGATTGGCCTGTCGCGCACGCTGGTGGCGGAATTTTTCCCCGGCATGACCAGCCGTATTTCCGGCCTTGGCATGAGCGGCATTCAGAAGGAAGTCGCAGGCCAGCACGGCAAAGCGTTTGCGGGCGACAGCAGCGTTCTGCCCATCGGCGGCTTCTACCGCTACCGCCGCAAGGGTGAAAGCCACGCCTGGACCGCCGATCTCATCCATATGCTGCAAACTGCAGTGGCGACGGACAGCTACGCGACCTACAAGAAATATTCCGAAGCCAACCGCAAACTACCGCCGATTGCCCTGCGCGATCTGATGGACTTCAAGGGCGGACGCACGGCGGTGCCGCTGGAAGAAGTGGAATCGATCACCCAGATTCGGCAACGGTTCGTGACGCCGGGGATGTCCTTAGGGGCGCTCGGGCCAGAAGCGCACCGGACCTTGGGTATCGCCATGAACCGTATCGGCGCGAAATCCGATAGCGGCGAGGGCGGCGAAGATTCGAAGTATTTCAAGCCGCTGCCCAATGGCGATAACGCCAATTCGGCGATTAAGCAGGTCGCCTCGGGCCGCTTCGGCGTGACGGCGGATTACCTCGTCAACTGCCGCGAGCTGGAAATCAAAGTGGCCCAGGGCGCTAAGCCCGGCGAAGGCGGGCAGTTGCCCGGCTTCAAGGTGACGGAAATGATTGCCCGCCTGCGGCATTCCACCCCCGGCGTGATGCTGATCTCGCCGCCGCCGCACCATGACATCTACTCGATTGAGGATCTGGCGCAGCTCATCTACGACCTGAAGCAGATCAACCCGAACTGTAAGGTCTGCGTGAAGCTGGTGGCGCGCTCGGGCATTGGCACGATTGCGGCGGGCGTCGCCAAGGCGAAGGCGGATATCATCCTCATCTCCGGTCAGGTCGGCGGCACGGGCGCGAGCCCGCAAACCTCGATCAAATTCGCCGGTGCGCCTTGGGAAATGGGCCTGTCGGAAGTCCATCAGGTGCTCACCCTCAACCGGCTGCGTCACCGCATCCGGCTGCGCACCGATGGTGGCATCAAGACCGGGCGCGACGTGGTGATTGCGGCCATGCTCGGCGCGGAAGAATTTGGCGTCGGCACGGCCTCCTTGGTGGCGATGGGCTGCATCATGGTCCGCCAGTGCCATAGCAACACCTGCCCCGTTGGCGTTTGCACGCAAGACGAAGCCTTGCGCGCTAAATACGATGGCTCGCCGGAAAAAGTGGTGAACCTCTTCAGCTTCATCGCCGAAGAAGTGCGTGAGATTCTGGCCGAGCTTGGCGTTCGCTCGCTGAACGAGGTGATCGGACGGACCGATCTGCTCAATCAGGTGAGCCGTGGCGCCCATACGTTGGACGATCTCGACTTGAACCCGCTCTTGGCCCAAGCCGATCCGGGCGACTATCCGCGCTATTGCACGCTGGAAGGCCGCAATGAAGTGCCCGATACGCTCGATGCCCAGATCGTCAAGGACGCCCATCCGGTGTTCGAGGCGGGTGAGAAGATGCAGCTCACCTACAATATCCGCAACACCTACCGCGCCATCGGCACGCGCCTGTCGTACCATCTCACCAAGCAGTTCGGCATGACCGGCCTTAACCCCGATCACGTCACGGTGCGTCTACGCGGCTCGGCGGGCCAGTCGCTCGGTGCGTTTGCGGTGCAGGGGCTGACGCTGGAAGTGTTCGGCGATGCCAATGATTATGTGGGTAAGGGCCTATCGGGCGGGCGCATCATCGTTCGGCCAATGACCGCAAGCCCGCTGGTGACGAACCGCAATACGATCATCGGCAATACCGTGCTCTATGGCGCAACGGCGGGGCAACTCTTCGCCGCAGGCCAAGCCGGCGAACGCTTTGCCGTGCGCAACTCCGGCGCGCAGGTGGTGGTCGAAGGCTGCGGGTCCAATGGCTGCGAATATATGACCGGCGGCGTCGCGGTAATCCTCGGCCCGGTTGGCGATAATTTCGCGGCGGGGATGACCGGCGGTATGGCTTTCGTCTATGACGAAGACGATAGCTTCCAACACCGTGTGAACCCGGAAACCGTGCTCCAGCACCGGATCGAAGTGGCCCATTGGGAAGGTGTGTTGCGCGATTTGGTCGAACAGCACATCAAGGCGACCGGCTCCAAATGGGCGATGAGCCTGCTTGCCGATTGGGAGCGTCAAATCGGCCACTTCTGGCAAGTGGTGCCGCGCGAAATGGTGGGCCGCTTGGCCTTCCCAACGCAAGTGGCGCAGATCAGCGCCGCCGAATAGGGCCTAACGCGGGCGGGGAGAAATCCCCGCCCCAATTTTATCCACCATCGGAAGCCGGTGAGTTTCTGTGAAAGCGGGTAAAAAAACTCGGCCATTATAAAATATTGCGCTGCGTCATTTTAAATCACGGTTGCCCATATTAGCTGGACACCCGCAAAAACCCTCGCCCGTTCAGTTTTGCTGTGATTCACTGATGGGGTCCCTCGCTCGGAGCCTACCGATGGAACCTCAATCGCTTTT